>JAFPHE010000079.1 GCA_017388745.1 Lachnospiraceae bacterium
CACATAGTGTCGAGACATTTCCAAAGAACTATGTCCTAAAAGCTTCTGCAGCCTCACAAGGTCCCCTCCATTCATGATGTACAGTTTTGCAAAAGTATGTCTTAGCGCATGTGCACTGGTCTTCTGAACGCCCCTGCCGCGATTATAATCATATACTGCCGAACGAATCGCGTTACGTGTCATCTGGCCACCATAAACATCAGGAAAAAGATACTCCTCTCCTCCTGCTTTGCTGCGACATTTTTTAATGTAAGTTTTCATCACAGATACCAATGTTGAATCTAAAGGATGGGAAGAGATTCTCTTGTTCTTCTGAGTGGTAATCATAACGGTACCATTGGCAAGGTCTACGTCTTTTAGTCGGATATTGATTACAGTGCCCGTCCGATTTCCGGTTCCCATGATCCAATTAATAATTGCCCAATTACGCCATTCCGCAAAACCAGCTGACCGGTCAGGGACAGTAAGCAACTTAATCAGCTCTTCTTCTGTGTACACTTCCTTCAATTTTTGCTGCCCTTTGATCATCTTCACTTCCAGAGGTTTTTGCAGATATTCGTTATCATAAGCCCAACGAAGAAATGCCCTTAATCCTCTAAGATGTGAGTTGGCAGAATAATGAGACGGCAGCAGATCCTTGAGATGCTTCTGGTATGCTAAGATCAGTTGTTTGTTCACTTCGCTCAGCGTCACATCACCACCGGCAAATTTCATGAAGCGCGACAGGCTGTCTCTATAGTTCTCTACAGTCCGCTCACTTCTTCCCAGTGTTTGTTTTTCTTTCAAAAAATCATCAATGAGTTCCTTGAAAGACTCTCCTCCATCATTTACTGTCAGTTTTTTCATGATATACCTCCAGACACCCTGATTTTGATGGGGCGTGGCACACTGATCTTTGAAAAGTATTGTCACAGATCAGAGTGTCTGAAGATTTTTCCTATTCCATAATGGAGAAATGCCTGAAATGGCTGAAAATAAGATAAAAAAAGAACCCACCCCAATGCATATAGCATCAAAACAGGCCCTCTTCGTGCACCTTCAGGGACTCGAACCCTGGACACCCTGATTAAGAGTCAGGTGCTCTACCAACTGAGCTAAAGGTGCTTTGTCTCAACCGACGCCCATTATATTACTGCAAACATCGGCTGATGTCAATACCAAATTTCAAAAAATTATCAAATTACCTTGCCGCTATCAGTTTGAAGATCGGATTGCCCTTTGCGGAAAACTTGGCCTCATACTCGGTCATGACGTTTCCTTCATTCATCCCGGCATCATTGTGCAGGTCATAAGTGATCTGCTGTATCTTCCATCCGGACGCCGGCAGTGTTTCCACCGAGTAATCAAACAGCCCCCTGTTGTCTGTTTTAAACTCAATAACGCCGTCCTTTCTCAGGATCTTATCGTAAAGCTTCAAAAATACGGGAGATGTCAGACGCTTGTTGGCATTTTTATCCTTCGGCCAGGGATCCGAAAAATTCAGATAGATCCGGTCCACTTCCCCGGCGTCAAAATAATCCGCCAGGAAACGCGCGTCGCTCCGGATGAACCGTAAGTTGCTTTCTGCAGGAACGGCTTCCCTGCCGGCTTCTTCCAGTTCGTTCTCATATCGCTTCATTGCCTTATACAGCACTGTCGTATTGATCTCAAATCCCAGATAATTGATCTCCGGGTGCAGAAAACTGTGACGGCGGATAAAACTCCCCATCCCCATGCCTACTTCCAGATACAGCGGCGCTTTCCTTCCGAATACCTCTTCACTCCAGACGCCTTTGCAGGCAGCGGGATCCTGTATAACGAACGGATCCGCCGCTACCGCTTCTTCAGCGCCCTTGATATGTCTGATTCGCATTTATTCTATCTCCAGTGTGCCGGTCGTGACTGTCGTCTCCGCCGGTTCTTCGTGCCTGGGCAGGACCACACTGGCCTTGTACAGGTCTCCGTCGATCTCGATGACCAGTTCTCCTCCCATGAGTTTTGTCAGGCTCTTCGCGATGCTTAATCCAAGTCCGGATCCTTCTGTCGAACGGGACTCATCGCCTCTTACAAAACGCTCCGTCAGTTCATCCGGGCTGATGTTCAGCTTTTCGGATGAAACATTCTTGATGGTGAATACATAATTATTGTCGCGGCTGTAAACATCCGCATAGACCCTGGTCCCCTCAAGGGCATATTTCGCCGCATTATTGTAGAGGTTTTCAAAGACTCTCCAAAGATGCCGTCCGTCCGCGAGCACATACGCATGCTGTTCCGGCGTATTCAGTTCCAGTTCCAGCCTGCGGGCGGCAAATTTATCTTCAAATTCACCCCCTGCCTGGCTTGCAAGCTCGACCATGTCGAGACGTGTCATCTCCAGCTTTACATTGCCGGAACTTGCTTTGGACGCTTCGAGAAGATCCTCCGTCAGGTTCTTCAGACGGGCAGATTTCTTGTCAAGAACGTCCACGTATTCCCTGATCTTCTCGTTGTCGATATCTTCCCGTTTGATCAGATCGACATAGTTGATGATGGATGTCAGAGGCGTACGGATATCATGGGAAACATTGGTGATCAGATCAGCCTTCAGGCGTTCGGCCTTGACCTGCTCATGGATCGCACGGTCCAGTCCGTCGGAGATGCTGTTAAGGCTCCTGGCCAGTTCCAGTTCATTGCCCGAATACTCTTCCAGCGGCAGAGTCAGTCCCGTCTCTCCTTCCGAGATCTCCCGGACCGCCGTTCTCAGGGAAGCACGCTGTTTCGTATGTTTGTACAGCCGTGTATAGATATAGATATCCACAGCTGCCAGGATGATCGAAAGCAGGATAAAGGCAATATAATAATTCCCCTGTTCCATCCTGTGCATATAGAACCACAGGATGCCGAAACATCCGGCAAAATTCAGAAGTACCATTGCCGCAAAACTCTTGAAAGCGTTCCATGCGGCAGAACCGCTCTGTTCATCCGTAAGCGCTTCCACGATGCCGTGCGCCAGGGAGTTGCGGAACACACCTCCGTCCCTGGCCCTGCGCCAGACAGAGCTCAGGATGATAACGGCGAAAGTGTAAATGATCAGCCATCGTCCCAGCATTCTCCAGAATGCCCAGTCTCTTTGCGCGGCAACCAGTTCCACCGTGTTATATACTGTCAGCTTGAACAGATAATAGATGACGATGGAAAGCAGCCCGAACAGAAATACCATGCTTTCGATCGGGAGCCGGTCCATCGCATACTGTCTCTGCCGGTCTCCTGTACCCCGGACCACCGGAACAAGGCTTACGATACTCATGACTGCACCGATCACGAGGAACATCAGCCAGCGGCGGACTCTTCCGACAGAGCCCTCAAAGCTGTCTGCCGCCGCTTTATAACGGTCATTATAAATATAAGTCGTGTCGACGCCGATATTGAGGACATCTTCTTCCGATGTATCAAACTCCAGAGTATTGCTGACCGCAATGATACCATCCGGCTGCGGCTGGATATTCGTATCAATGCTGAACTCGCTGTTGACCGAGATATACTTGCCTAATGACCGGATCTCCATCGGTGACATCGTTGTGTTGCTGACTGCCAGTTCTTCACCGGAAGTATCCGTAAAGTTGATGGAATACACAAAATTGGTCAGCTGCTGGTCATAGATCGAGCTGAGGTTATAGTACTCCGCAAGCGCTTTCATCACTTCAAGGCTCAGTTCCTTGACAGTGGTCACGCCCTGGGACGGGCCGGGCTCGATGTTGTCGAAATAAAACGGATCATACTCTTTGTATGTGACCCGTACTTCGTAGTTTGCAGCATCATTGCCTGCACCGTATGCGGATATGCCGTGTGTATCCGCATCCATCGTATAACCGAAACGGCCTGCCAGAGTCAGCATGTCACCGACCGTATATCCCATGTTGCCATTTCTCGTGACGGCGGATACGATCAGATTGTCTTCCGAAAAAGCGCCGTCATCCTCAAATGCCGCTTTCAGGACCGCGAGGCGTTTGATGTTGTGTATATCATCCGCAACCATACCGGAAAACTGAACAGACTCTTCAAATACCGGCTTGTCGATCCAGGTCAGGCCATAGTCCACAGCCGAATAATCATGCAGTACGACCAGTCCTGCCGCAAAAAGCAGGACTGACAGTATGTGGATAATGATAAAAATGCTGCGTTTCATATGGATGATCACTGTTTTTCGATCTTATAGCCGACGCCCCATACCACTTTCAAATAGCGGGGTTCTCTCGGATTGATCTCGATCTTTTCACGAATGTGCCTGATATGTACAGCCACCGTATTGTCCGCGCCGATAGCCTCTTCGTTCCAGATCTGTTCATAGATCTCATCGATGGAAAAGACCTTTCCGGCGTTCCGGACCAGAAGAAGGAGGATATTGTACTCGATCGGCGTCAGTTTGATCGGCTCGCCGTCAACGAAGACTTCCTTGTTATCGTCATTGATCGTCAGACCGCCGCACTTGAAGACTGCCTGCGAGGAATTGCCTCCGATATTGCCAAGCTGCATATAACGGCGCAGCTGGGATTTGACACGTGCCACCAGTTCCAGCGGATTGAACGGCTTGGATATATAATCATCCGCACCGATGTTCAGTCCGAGGATCTTGTCCGTATCTTCCGATTTTGCTGACAGGATGATCACAGGCACATCCAGCTTCTCGCGGATCTTGAGCGTTGTATGGATCCCGTCCAGGCCGGGCATCATGACGTCTATGATGACAAGGTCGACCCTCTGCTTGTCGAGGATCTCCAGTGCCTCCAGACCGTCATAGGCTTTCAGGATCTTATAGCCTTCACCTTCGAGATAGATCGATATTGCTTCTACGATCTCCTTCTCATCATCACAAACAAGGATCGTCTGCTGCATGCGTTTCCTCCTTTATCCGAATATACGCCAGGCAACTATAAAGTTATTCCTCCACCAATTGGAAAGTGAACGGTGTACGACACGGCCGTTGGAAGACGATGCGTCTATGACTGTGCCGCCGCCGGCTGCTATGCCGACGTGTCCGCTGACAACGACGACATCGCCGGCCTGGATCGCATCAAAGCTCGAGACTCTCTGGTATCTGCCGGGATTACGCCATCCGCCGGAAGTCAGGTACGACTGGCCGACACCGGCCTGATTCAGGCACCAGTAGACAAAGCCGGAACAGTCGAACGAGTTGGGTCCCTTTGAACCCCAGACATACGGGCATCCGAGCTTTGACGCCGCGATATTGATCAGGTTTCCTGCAGAACCGCTGACAGTCGCACCGCCGGACCCGACGGATACGCTTCCGCCGGATGAAGAACTGCTGCCGGAACCTGATGACGATGACGATCCCCCGGTATTGGTGTTCTGGGAGACCTGCGGAACAGAAACGGGCTTCTTCTTTGCATTGGAAGAAAGCAGCTTGGTCATCGTCTGGATGCCGACGGTTCCGTCAACCGTAAGGTTGTTCTGTCTCTGGAACTGCTTGACCGCAGCTTCCGTCATATCACCGTAGTAGCCCTTATCAAGTCCCGAAGCCAGGTATCCGTAATGGATCAGGCGTCTCTGCGCCTCCCTTACGGATTCGGATGTATCGCCCAGACGCAGACCGAACGGCTTTGCGTTGGGACTGTCCATTGCTTCACGTGTATCAGGACCCAGGAATCCGTCCACGATCTGGTCATTACGGGACTGGAATTCCCTGACGGCGCGCTCAGTAGCGCCGCCGAAATTTCCGTCTGCCTCATCCCTGAGATAACCGAGAGCGATCAGGCGCTGCTGATATTTCTTTACCAGGTCGGACTGTTCGCCGAGACCGATCAGGTTCGGCTTGACTTCATCCGAATACAGCAGGCTGATGCTTTCCTTGCCGACCGCACCGTCGATGCCGATGCCGTTGCGTTCCTGCATCTTGCGTACTGCTGCCTCTGTTGCTTCGCCAAAGTCTCCGTCGCCCCTGTTCAGCAGATAGCCCAGCTGATACAGACGATCCTGTATCGCCTTGATATCATCACCCTGGTCTCCCTTCATGACCTTATAGTACGGAGCCTCTGCCGCAAAAAGCAGGTCCCAGGTCTCCATACCGCAGATGCCGTCCTGCGGCACTTTCATCTGGCGCTGAAACTTACGGATCGATTCTGCCGTAGCATCGCCATAGTAGGTGGTCGGTTCATCGTTGTCCATATAGCCCAGTGCCATCAGGCGTTCCTGCAGCCTTGACACTATGGGATGCTGATCTCCCTTTTTGAGGTAAACCGGTGCCAGCACGGCGTTGTCTGCCGCGGTCGTCACGTCTTCCAGCACCGGCAGGATCTCACCGTCGATCTCCATCCGGATGATCGGCAGTGATTCCGACACATCATCCTGCTCGATCGCAAGTACGGTCTCGGTTTCCGGCTCCGCTTCCGTCTCCTCCGCTCTCGGTCCGCAGGATACAAGTACAGCCGCTGCACATAATATAAGGATTGTTCGGGTATTCTTCAAAGTTTTCATTCGTATATCTTAACTCAATATAAATGCTTATCTTTTTCTTTTTCTTTGATTTTTTCTTAATCTTCCCTGCACCTTCAGGTCCATCTCGATCTGCTGCGATCCGGTCATGTCCCTGGTGCGCTGCAGCCTTTTTTCACGCCTCTTCGCGCGTTCCCGGGCCTCCTTGCTTTCCGTTACGGCACGGAAGGCGATCCACAGGGCGCCAAGTCCGATGGCTCCGCCCAGAACAGCCGCCGCTATGCGTCCTTTTCCGGACAGGGCATCCGGCAGTTTCAGACCGGTATCTCCGCTTCCGGATGTCTTTGTTCCGGTCTCTGCTGCCGTACTCCCGGACGTATCCATTCCCTCTTCTTCAGAAGCCGCCGCTTCGGTTTCTTCCGGTTCTTTTACGGCGCCTTCCGGCTGCGTATCCTTTTCTTCTCCGTTATCAGCAGGAACTTCTCCCTCGCCTGCGGATGCATTCTGTTCCGAACCGTCCTCGTCGGAAACCTCTTCCGGCGTCGTTTCTTCTTCCGTCGGAAGCTCTATCCCCAGAAGTGTCCCGAGCAGGGGGTCTTCTTCGATCGCACTGTATGTATTGACGCTTCCGCCCAGCGGGATCAGGCGGAGCGCGGCTGATCCGGCCTCACGGTCGCCGTAAGAATAGACCATCTCGGCAAGTGCTCCTGCAGCGTGCACATTTTCCGTGTTCAGTGTCTTCTTCACTTCCACAAAGCTTCCCGCCTTGGGTATCGTGATCCTCGTCTCCTCATCGATCCCGATCGTGAAAGAATCGATGACCGGTATTCCGGCAACTTCAAAATCGTTTTCGATCAGTCCGTTGGTGTTGTCATAATCCGTCACTTTAAGGGAAGTGAAGTTGTCATATCCGAAATCGAAGAGACGGTGCGTATCATTGTAATGGTTCGCATGCGCATTGAGCACGCAGGCGACCAGGATCATGCCGTCCTTCTCGCATGCCGTTACCAGGGTGTTGCCTGCATTCATGGTATAACCGGTCTTTCCGGCGATCGTTCCGCGATAGAACTGACTGGAGTTTCGCTTCAGCATCAGATGCTTCGGATAGACCGTGTTCCACGGATCATTTGCGTCAGGATATCTGCGGATCGGTGCATGCGTCCAGTAAGTATGCGCTTCAATATCCAGAAAAGTCTTGTTCCGGATAGCTGCTGCCATGATCTGACACATATCGTAAGCAGTGGTGTAGTGATTCTCGTCAGTCAGACCGGACGGATTATGAAAATGAGACCCTCGGCAGCCCAGTTCCTCTGCCTTCATATTCATCATTTTCACAAAGACATCCCTGTCGTTCTCCCCGTCGCCCTTCAGCTCCGGATGCTTCGCCCCGACATGCTCCGCGAGCGCATTGGCCACCTCGTTGGCAGACTGGAATAAGAGACAGTACAGACAGTCGAGGACCGAAAGCCTGTCTCCTTCGGACGCGCCGATGATCGTGGAGTTTTCTTCTTCGATGTGCACGGCATCATACGAAAATGTCACCTGCTCGCTCAGATTCTCACAGTTTTCGATCGTGACCAGTGCCGTCAGCACCTTAGTGATCGATGCGGGATAATACGGTTCGTGCGCATTTTTTTCAAACAGGATCACACCGGAACTCGCATCCATCAGACATGCTCCCTCGGACGCCACATAGCAGTCCGACGGCCAGGCAGCCAGCGAAAAAGAGTAAAACGAAAAAGCCGGCATGATCAATCCCGACACAAGAAATACGCATATGAAATTTATCAGTGCCCGTTTCGCCTTTTTCATATGCCTTGAATGGCTGTTTCTTTTTTGATCATGCAGCCGCAATGCAGCTGCAATATCCGATATATTATATCATGCTGCAGTGATGATTGTCAAAAACTGCGGCTTTTCAAGGAAAAACGGCCGGGATCGTCCGGCCGTCTGATCAGTCACTATACAGGGTGTCAACTTCCTCCCGCATGATGCGGCGGATAAACATGATACTTAAGGCTGCCGACGCGATCTCGGCGATCGGGAATGAATACCATACGCCGTCAAGACCGACCAGCTTCGCCAGGATAAAAGCACTCGGGAGCAGCACGATGATCTGTCTGATCAGGGAGACCCACAGACTCAAAACACCATGTCCCAGCGCCTGAAAAACAGAAGAGCACATGATACAGAAGCCTGCGACGATGAACGGGGTCGCAAGGACCCTGAGCGCATGCACGCCGATCTGATTCATATGGTCGGAAGCGCTGAACAGCGCAAGCATGGAGCCGGGGATCGTTTCAAATAGCAGGAATCCGACTGTCATGATCGACATGGCATAAATGACAGCGTACCGGAAAGTTTCCTTGATACGGTCAGGCCTTCGCGCTCCGTAGTTGTAGGCTATGATCGGTACAACACCGTTGTTCAGTCCGAAGACCGGCATAAAGACAAAGCTCTGCAGTTTGAAATAAACGCCGAAGACAGCTGCCGCCGTGCTGGAGAATCCCAGCAGGATCCTGTTTACGCCGAAGTTCATGACCGAACCGATCGACTGCATGATGATCGAGGGGAGGCCGACGACATAGATCTGGGCGATCGTCTGTCTGTCCGGTTTCAGATACTCCGGGCTGAACTTTATCTCTTTATTCACCCTGAGGTTGGCGGTCAGTCCGATACATGCCGCAACGCACTGGCCGGCGACTGTCGCAAGAGCCGCGCCGCGGGTGCCCATGGCCGGGAAGCCCAGAAGGCCGAAGATCAGGATCGGATCAAGGATGATATTCAGGACCGCACCGGTCGTCTGGGATATCATGGACCAGACCGTCAGACCCGTGGACTGCAGAAGACGTTCAAGCGTGACCTGGAATATCAGGGCAGCGGAAAAAGTCATGATGACGTAAAGATAGTCGATACCGTAAGCACGGATCTCCGGATCCGGGGTCATCATGTTATAGTAAAGGCTGACCGCAAACTGGCCGATGACCAGGATCACGACTGCATAGATCAGGTTCAGCAGCAGCGCGTTGCCGGCAGTCATGTTGACCTCGTCAAATCTGCGTTCCCCGAGCTTGCGGCTCAGCCGCGCATTGATACCTACGCCGGTTCCTCCGATGATCGCGATCATCAGGGTCTGGATCGGAAAAGCCAGGGAAACTGCTGTCAGGGCATCTTCACTGAGCCGCGCCACAAAGATGGAATCGACGATATTGTAAAGTGCCTGTACCAGCATGGAAAGCATCATCGGCACGGACATCGTCAGCAGCAGCTGATTACAGGGCATTGTGCCCATTTTGTTTTGTCTGATCTCGCTCATATATCCGCCTTTTTTGTCTCTGTATTCATAAAACCGGATAATTACTATAACATAAACTCACGGTATGTCAATACTTATAAAAAATACCGCATCTCCATAGCGAAGATGCGGTACTGATATGATCTGTGATTGTTCCGGCTCCGGTCTGATTATTTGATCAGAAGGCCGCCGTACTGTGCGATCATCGGAGCGAAGACCAGGGAGATAACGGTCATCAGCTTGATCAGGATGTTGATGGACGGGCCTGAAGTATCCTTGAACGGATCGCCTACGGTATCGCCTACGACAGCTGCCTTGTGGGCATCAGAGCCCTTGCCGCCGAAGTGGCCGTTCTCGATATACTTCTTCGCATTGTCCCATGCGCCGCCGGCGTTGGAAAGGAAGATAGCCATCAGAACACCGGTAACAAGAGAACCAGCCAGCATTCCGCCGAGTGCCTGCGGTCCAAGGAGCATGCCCATGATGATGGGAGCGACAACTGCCATGACGCCCGGACGGATCATCTCACGAAGAGCTGCCTTGGTGGAGATATCGACGCAGCGGGTGTAATCCGGCTTTGCCTTCTCTTCCATGATGCCCGGGATCTCACGGAACTGACGTCTTACTTCCTCGATCATGCTGTGGGCAGCACGGGAAACGGAAGACATCGTCCATGCGGAGAATACGAACGGAAGCATACCGCCGATGAAGAGACCGATGATAACATTCGCATCCATAACGTTGATGTTGGTGATCTTCGCAACTTCAGCATAGGAAACGAACAGTGCCAGTGCGGTCAGAGCTGCGGAACCGATCGCGAAGCCCTTACCCATAGCAGCGGTGGTGTTGCCGACTGCATCGAGCTGGTCAGTGATCTCACGAACGCTCTCGTCAAGATGGCTCATCTCTGCAATACCGCCTGCATTATCAGCGATCGGGCCGTAAGCATCGACTGCGACCGTGATGCCGGTGGTGGAAAGCATACCGACTGCTGCAAGTGCGATGCCGTACATGCCTGCGGTCTTGTATGCGATCAGGATGCCGAGTGCAACGAACAGGATCGGAAGTGCTGTGGAAAGCATACCGACGGAAACACCGGTGATGACGGTTGTAGCGGAACCGGTCTGAGCGGACTCCGCGATCTCCTTAACGGAGCTGTAGTCACCTGAAGTATAGACCTCGGTGATCTTACCGATCGCAAGACCGACGACCAGACCAGCGATGATAGCGATAGCATAGTTGATGCTGCCCAGCAGTGAGATGGACAGTGCAATGGATGCGACCAGAACGATCGCTGCGGAGAAATAGGAACCGGTGTTCAGCGCTGCTGCCGGGTTCTTTCCTTCGCCGCCCTTAACAAAGGTGCTGCCGATGATGGAAGCGATGATACCGATACCTGCAAGGATCAGCGGGAACATGACTGCATTGGTCAGGCCCTGGGTAGCTGCAGCAACGGTGCCAAGGGTGATCGCTGAAACGATCGCGCCTACATAGGACTCGAACAGGTCAGCGCCCATACCTGCAACGTCACCGACGTTATCACCAACGTTATCGGCGATAACTGCGGGGTTACGCGGGTCATCCTCGGGGATGCCTGCCTCGACCTTACCGACAAGGTCAGCACCTACGTCAGCAGCCTTGGTATAGATACCGCCGCCGACACGGGCAAACAGAGCGATGGAGGAAGCACCGAGGGAGAATCCCATGATGGCATCCGCACTGCCGGTGATAAGGTAGATCAGGGAGCAGCCCAGAAGGCCGAGACCTACGACACACATACCCATAACGGAACCGCCGCTGAAAGCGACCGCCAGAGCTTTCGCCATGCCGCCGTCCTTGGCAGCTGCAGCGGTACGTACGTTTGCCTTGGTTGCTACGTTCATGCCGATATAGCCGGCGCCTACAGAGCAAGCGGCACCAAACAGGAAGCTGATCGCCGTTGCCCATGAATGAAGTCCGAGGCCGATGCATACAAAGAGCACCAGGACGAACCAGATCAGAACTCTGTACTCTGCGAACAGGAACGCTCTTGCGCCCGAATGGATCGCATGTGAAAGTTCTCTCATTCTGTCATTTCCGTCAGACTGCTGGCTGACATAGGAAGTCTTATAGAATGCAAAGACCAGTGCCAGCGCTGCTGCGATAATAGAAAAATATACCATACCTCTCTCCTTCGCTCACTAAATGGTTTTAGAGTGCAAAAATATCATACGTGCACGCTAAAAAACCGCGCGCGTATGATCGTTCATTAGTATTTTACACTTTTTTATACAATGTTTAAAGAAACAGTTTTGATTTTATGTGTTCTTTTTTAAAACCACTGCCTGTCAGAAGCTACATCCAGATCTCCCAGATCATCACATACCCCGTCATGACCGCTGCCAGCGT
This sequence comes from Lachnospiraceae bacterium, assembly GCA_017388745.1. Classification (GTDB taxonomy): domain Bacteria; phylum Bacillota; class Clostridia; order Lachnospirales; family Lachnospiraceae; genus Avilachnospira. The sequence continues at coordinate 12,092 of JAFPHE010000079.1, forward strand.
AAACGGGATCGAGTATTTCATAAATGTACCGGACGATACTTCACAGCCTTCTTTCCTTAGTATCCCGATCGAAGTGATGTTTGCGGAAGCGCCGATCGGCGTCAGATTGCCCCCCAGGGTCGCGCCCGCAAGCAGACCGAAATACATCAGATTGGGATTCACATATACTCCTCCCGCTTTGGAAAGCTGATCTGCGAGCACAGCCACGACGGGCAGCATGGTCGCAGTGTAGGGGATGTTGTCGATGAATGCGGAAAGCAGCACGGACATCCAGACGATGACCGTATAGACCATGAAAATAGAGCCCCTGCTTCCGCTGCCGCCGAGCTTCGCCAGCGTCTGGCCGATCAGATCGATGACTCCTGCACGCTCGATGCCGCCGATGACCACGAACAGGCCTGCCAGGAGCGCAAGCGTGTAGTAGTCGATCTCCCGGATCGCCTGCAGTGCCTTATCGAGGCTCTTGTCCTTATCAGTCTGGTGTGCGAGAGCAATGAGGAAATAGATCATGCAGATCATTCCGTTTGTGATCTCCGGCTTATAAAACTCGCCAGGAGCCGCGCTGTCCTTATAAGGAACGAACGAAGCCAGGATCAGCGTAAGGATCGTCGCCAGAAGCAGAAAAGCCGGGACACGGTCTTCCACGATCGTGGTTCCCTCCACATCGATCCTCGCTTTGTCATAGCGGAACATCCACCAGATAATGACCGTGGCCGCAAGTGCGCCGGCTTCCGTTACCCAGAACATGCCCGGTTTGCCGTCCACGAAGAAAAAGTCCATGAAATCCAGTCCGGCTGCCTTGCCGAGCAGAATGGAAGTCGTATCTCCGACGAGCGTGGCCGCGCCCTGCAGGTTGGAGGAGACGGAGATGCAGATGATCGCGGGCACCGGGGAGATCCGGAGCCTTTTGCATACCGCCAGAGCTACAGGCGCCAGCATCAGCACGGTTGCCACATTATCAACAAACGCGGAAACCAGGCCCGCAAAGAGAGACATCGCCACGACCATCCACTGAACGGAGTGCACATGTTCGATGAGCATATCGCTCAAAAGCCCCGGCATTTTCGAATCAATAAAGAAGTACACGGTCCCCATCGTTCCGGAGATCATCATGATGACGTTCCAGTCGATCTCCCTGAGCGCATCCATCCATGTATACCGGAATTCGGGAAACAGTCCCAGGCTGCCTGCAATAACGAAAATAAAGGCCGATGCAATAGAGACATGCGGCCTTATATTCTGAAATGAAAACATCAGCACATACGTGATGACAAACACGATCAGTGCAAAAACTGTCTGTGATTCCATGTCAATGCTCTCAGGGCTTACTTGGCGAGCGGGTGTCCTGTCAGAAGTTCATATGCCTGCAGATATTTTTCGATCGTCTTGTCAACGATCTCCTGAGGCAGGGTCCAGTTGTGACCTTCGTGGCTCTTGAGCCAGTCGCGGGCAAACTGTTTGTCGAAGGAAGGCTGGCTCTTGCCCGGCTCATATCCCTCCAGCGGCCAGAAGCGCGAGCTGTCCGGCGTCAGCATCTCGTCGCCGAGAACGACATTGCCGTTTTCATCCAGTCCGAACTCGAACTTGGTATCCGCAATGATGATCCCGCGTTCATACGCGTAATCCGCACACTTTTTATAAAGCGCCAGTGTCAGGTCGCGCAGCTTTTCAGCGTACTCCCTGCCTTTGCCCGGGAAGCGCTTTTCCAGATAATCGACACTCTGCTCAAAGGAGATATTCTCATCATGATCTCCGATCTCGGCTTTGGTCGACGGCGTATAGATCGGCTCCGGAAGCTTGTCGGACTCTTTCAGATCCTCAGGAAGGCGAATGCCGCAGACTGTGCCGTCTTTGACATAGCTCGCCCAGCCGCTTCCGGTGATATATCCGCGTACGATGCACTCCACCGGAAGCATGGTAAGTTTCCTGACCAGCATGCTGTTGCCGTCAAAACGCTCGTTGCGGAAGAACTCCGGCATATCGTTGACGTCCGTGGAGATCATGTGGTTCGGCACGATATCCTTCGTCAGCTCAAACCAGAACTTAGACATCTGTGTAAGTACCGTACCCTTTTTCGTGACGATATTGTTGAGGATAACGTCAAAGCAGCTGATACGGTCCGTTGCCACCAGGATCAGGCTGTCCCCGTTATCATAGATCTCGCGTACCTTGCCTTCTTTGATCGGTTTTAATTCAGTCATAGTGTCCCCCTGTCATTAACTTCAGCATTCTTAAAGAAGTTCGTATTTCTTTCTGCCGTCATTGACCAGGTAATAAACACTGTCCTTATCCGCGCTCACACGGATCTCGAGTTTTTTGATCGTACCTTCTACCTGTTTGACGGCGTCTTTCTGTGCCAGTTTGACCAGCTCGTCCGCCGTGAATTTTTTGGAGCCGATCTCCAGGACCACTTTGGGCTTCAGGGCTTTGGACAGCGTACCTGACGCGGCCTTTGCGGAAGAAGCCTTTGCAGCAGTCTTTCCTGCTGTCTTCTTTTTGGAAGAAGTGCCTGTCTTGGACTCCTTTTTCTTACTGTCTTTCTTCTTGTCGGACTTGGAGGAGCTCCCCGTGGCTTCTTTCATCGCCTGGCTGACCTTGTCCTTTACTTCCTTTTCGAGCTTTTTTGAAATCTGCTTCATGCCGGTCTCCAGCAGAGCGCTCATCAGATCATTCTGTGCTTTAGCCATGTCACGCCTCCGTTCTTACTGATCACATCCCTGTTCGGATGTGACCAGTATATCACAAATCCGGCTTCTTGGATATGCCAAGCGGCACTTAACTTTCCTCTTCTGTATCGTTTCCGGCATCCGCCTCAGGCACTGCAGCCGCCCCGTCCGTCTCCGCTTCCGTTTCGATCGGAGGCGTCTCACTGACTGCGCCGGGATTATCCTGGCTGAACGACGCACCCGAATCAGACCCGATGCTGCCCGGACCGTCGGACGAAGTCGTGATCGAACCGTTTCCGCCCGGTCCCGCGGGCAGTTCGCCCGTGCCGTTTCCTTCACTGCCTCCGGCAGGTGCAACGACCACCGCGTTATCGATACTCGATCCGTCATTGCCCGAAACGACATAAGCTTCATCCGCGGGAGATACGACATAGTCCGGTTCTTCGTCCGGGACCGTCATATCGGGAAGGGCTCCGATCGTTTCCTGTTCGCTTGTTTCTTCAGTGCTTTCTTCCGTTTCCGTTTCTTCCGGTATGCTTTCCGTTTCCGTCTGCTCCTGCGTCGTTTCTGCAGTGTCGGCTGCCGGTGCCGGGGATGCCTGGCTGCTGCCGGAAGGCTTATCGGTCCTGACCGAAGTTTCGCCGCTGCCGCCGAGTCCCGTATCATTGACGATCTTTTCGCTGATCTTCTTAAGAAGCTCGCTCGGCTCGTATTGCGTATCCGGATAGAGGAATGTATGAAGCGCCCTCGCATTGCTTTCCAGGGTCACCGGTATGACGCAGTCCAGCTTGCCTACATTTGCCAGCTGCTTGTCAAACGGAAATCCCGCCGTCTCGCCGATATAGAAATGATGGATGTTCCTTGCAAACGGAAGCATGTCATCCACAGTCACGCTGGTTGAGATCTGCGGCATGACCGTAACAAGGATGTTGTTCAATGTCAGAAAGTCAGCCTGTTTCGCTTTCTCGAAAGCCAGCTTTACGACCTTTCTCTGTCGCTCCGTCCGGTTGAAATCCGTATCCATCAGACGGAGGCGGGCATACGCCACAGCCTGAACGCCGTCCAGATGGTTCATTCCCGCATGTTCCAGCTGATAGGATCCCACGCCTGTACTGTTGACCGTTTCCGTAATAAACGCGTTGATATACTTAAACTCCGCGTCCGTGATCTCCAGATCGACCCCGCCGAGGATATTGATCGCGTCCACGATCGCTTTCCAGTTAAACGCGGCGTAGTCGTCAACTTTCACATCCGTATTGTGTTCCAACGCCCAGACCGCCTGTTCGGGTCCGCCTTTGAAATACGCCTCATTCAGCTTGTGGAAGGAACCGTCCGCGCTGATCTGGCTGTAAGTATCTCTGTACAGCGATACCAGCCTGATCTCTCCGCTCTCCATATCAAAACGGGCGATCACGTTGACATCTGACAGCGCTTCCTTGCTGACATTGCCGTTTCGTGAGTCCAGTCCGAAAACAGCAACCGTATAGTATCCTGCCTGCGCCGTATTCCCGGCGCCTCCCGCAAATATCTTAAACCCGAGCCAGCCCGCTCCGGCAAGCGCCGCAAGCAGCAGAAGAAGGAAAAGCGTTCTGAACGGATGTTTTTTCTTCGGCGTCTCCTGAGGTCTGACCTTTTCATAGCCGTGATCTCCGGAAACCGGGCCTCTTTCATGATTCATTCCTGACGGTTCCGCCCCGGCTATATGGCGCGGTCTTGCCGCGCCGCGTCTGCGGCTGCGCGGGACTCTCGCTTCAGACTCTTCTTCTCCGTAATGACCGGATGTCATGGGATCATACTGATTCATACTGTGCCTTTCTTATATCAAAGTATCTTATCTGCAAAATGAAATACAAGGCCTCCTTCCGGAACCCCGGAAAGCTGCCTTGCATCATTCTAACCGTATATCATTACAAATTCAATTAAGTCATTCTTACGATAAGCGAAGAAATTCAGAAACACTGTGCTGTTTTCCGAACAAGCGTCATCCGAAATACTCATCCACAGCGGAAAGCGTCTGCACCATCTTCTTCGCCTTTTTAAACAACACGACAATAAAGACCAGGAAAATGATCATACAGATCTCATTCTGTCCGGTTGCCACGAAGTCATAGAAACCGTGCAGCAGAACGGGGATGACCAGCGCCTGTGTCCGAAGCTTTGAGGACGTTATTTCATCACCTCTGATCGAAGCACGTTTTGCAGCGCCGTACATCGCCCCCATGAATACTCCGAAGCTGGCATGGCCCGGTATCGCCGTTACCGCGCGTACCAGAGCAGTCATCAGTCCGAACTGCAGTACGTAACCGATGTTTTCAAAGACGGCAAAGCCGAGCGCAACTGTGACGCCGTATACAACACCGTCAAACATGCAGTTGAACTCGGGGCTGTTCCAGGTCGATCTCTTCATGAGCAGGTATTTGAAGCCCTCCTCGGAAAGAGCAACGACAACGAAATACATCAGGAAATCATGAATGAGTGTGCTGTTCGGCAGCAGAACGCCCAGAACTGCAGAACCCGCCATTTCCGCCGCGCCTGCAAGAAATGTGGCGATCAGGCCGTTCATGACCAGTCTGCGGATCAGAGCCGGAGACTCAGATTCCAGCCGGTCCATCCGGCGGATATAGTTCAGCAGCATGACTGCAGGTATGACGGCTGCAGCTATGAGCACAGGAGTGAATAAAAACATGGTTCATTTCCTTTCCGCCGCAGGAAGATCAGAATCCCAGGCTGTCATTTACAAGGATGACGTGGATGCGGCCTTCGTGCCTTGAAAAACGTGTGATCAAAAACTGGCAGCAGATCGTATCCGGAGACTTGCAGTCCATGCAGGAGCCGGTCTTGCAGCAGGGTGTGGAAAGCCCGAAGCGCTGTGCGTTGATCGGTGCAGCCACATTTCTGGCCCTCTTAAGAGCATGGTCGACGTCTTTGCACACTTTATTCATGCCGACGATAAAGACGACCTTCTTCGGTCCCTGTGCGATCGCGGACACACGGTTCGAATTGCCGTCGATATTGACAAGGATACCGTCCTCTGTCATTGCATTTGCACTGGCAAGAAAGACATCCGCATCATATGCGGCAAGCATCGCTGCTCTTTTATCGGCGATCTCGTCCCGGTCGATAAAGTTGTAATTGCCTTTTTTCAGCGCATCGAAAAGGCCGATCTCCCTTGCGCTCATGCAGCCGCCCATCGTGACCGAGCTTCCTTCCGCGATCAGATCCAGGGCTTTCTGCAAAGCTTCTGCCTTATCCGCCGCATAATAGCCCGACATGTTGCGGGACTGAAGTCCCTTGATCACCTTCTGCGCCAGCAGTTCATTTCTCTTATAAATGTTCTGATCCATCTTTCGCTCCTTCTTAAAATATATACTGACAGTTCTGCGCTGCTGCACAGAAGCCGCCTCAGGCCGGGTCTCCGGCAAGTTTCTCTTTCAGTTCTTCCAGGAAATAGTAGAGGAGTTCCGCAGTCATTCCCCATATGATCTCCGGCTCTGTGCGGTAGAAGTAGAACTTCCTGCGGACCTTATGCCACTGATAATCCTTTCCGTTCTGGATCAGTTCGTATGGAAATCCCGGTCCGGGATCCAGTTCATAACGGCTTTCATGGATCACCGGTTCCATATGGACCAGTTCATCCAGCGGGACGAGTATGATCTTTTCCACTTCATCCGCCGAGTAGGTTCCCTGATAGTCATGGATCTTTCCGAGAAAGGCGGTCACTTCCGACCCTCCCGGCCCCATCATCCTGAACAGAGGCGAGATCAGTTCTGCCTGTTCAAACCCTATCATCAGTTCCTCAACCGCTTCCCGCAGCGCTGTTTCTTCCGCTGTTTCACCCGGTTCCACCCTGCCGCCGGGAAAACATACTTCCCCGCCCTGCTGGATCTTCGAGTTGCGGAGCTCAAACAGGATATGCAGCATTCCTTCAGATTCCACAAGGGGGATCATCACTGCGGCGGTGATAGCCCCGGGTGCCACAATGGCTTTCAGCCCGTGGTCTTTGAAAATGTCTTCTATTTTACCAAACTCTTCCTGCTGCATGTCTGTTCTGTAATATCCTCTTTCCTGTTCCTGTTTTCCTCTAGCACATCATACCATTTCTTAACTAAAATTACAAAACAATTAAAGTCTTTACGATTCGGCGGATTATGGTTTAAGGTTTTCCGACTTTGCTTTTTTCGCGCTGCCGGCATGCTATAATCCGCTTAAGAACAATGATTTTTACCGGAGGAGGATACCCTATGAAACATCATTCCCCTGAGTTATACAGATATGCAGCAGGTTTTCTGGCAGCGCTTGTAGTTTTCCACGGCGCTGCTCCGGTTTCAGCCGCTCTGGCAGCCACCGGTGCTCCTGACGCTTCCGAATCATCGAAGAACACGGACTCCTATACTGTCGGTGATTTCGTCATTGAAATCGAAAAAGTCTCCGTTCCGGCTTCCGCCGGCGCCCTTTTCTACACAGGGAAGGAACAGGCAGGCGCGGACCTGCCCGATCTCGGCACCCGGTACAGGGTGGTCTCGGGCAATGTTTCCGCCGTAAAGCCGGGTGATTACGCATTCACGCTTGAACTGTGCGACCCGCTTTCGGAAGATGTCCTGAAGAAGATCGCTGCCGGCGCTTCTGCATCTGCGCAGAGCAATAACGTCACACCGGAGCAGTATGTGCCCGCAACGCCATCCGAATACATGCACGTCAGATACCGGACCTGGAATGACGGATCCACGGCGCCAAAGACGGTCTCCTGGTCCATCTCCGCTCTGAAAACAGCAACTCCCGAGGGAAAGAAACTGACGTACACGGGCAAGGAACAGACAGGCGTCGATGCAAGCTCCGATAACAGCTATTCCGTTACCGGCAACAAAGCTATGAAAGCCGGAGAGTATAAAGCCGAACTCAGACTTACGGAAGGACACGTCTGGGAAGACGGTTCCACGGTGCCAAAGACGGTCGCCTGGTCCATCTCCGCTCTGAAAACAGCAACTCCCGAAGGAAAGAAACTGACGTACACGGGTAAGGAACAGACAGGCGTCGACGCAAGCTCCGATAACAGCTATTCCGTTACCGGCAACAAGGCCACGAAAGCCGGTGAGTATAAAGCCGAACTCAGACTTACGGAAGGACACGTCTGGGAAGACGGTTCCACGGTGCCAAAGACGGTCGCCTGGTCCATCTCCGCTCTGAAAACAG
>JAFPHE010000080.1 GCA_017388745.1 Lachnospiraceae bacterium
TATTCCATTGTGCTTCGAAGAGAGTTTTTGTCTTCCGACAGAAGCCCCGCGACCTGCCTGCCTGTCTTCCAGTCAAAGATATCTCCGAGTGAATTGACGACTACGATCGCGCCGACCTTCAGATCACCGACCCGGACTGCATAACTGCCGATACCCGACTTCATACAGTAATCCATGCCTGCGATCTTACCGACCGTTGCGCCGCATCCGGCGCCATAGCAGCCGTCCTGATAGTTGGGCTGTTCAAACGCCCGCCTTGCAGCCTCATATCCCATCGCAGCGTCAGGACGGACAAAGGCATCTCCTACCGTGAGGTCGAAGATATCGGACTGAACCACCAGCGGTACCCTGGTCACGCCGACATCGAATCCGATGTCCTTTTTTTCCAGATACTCCATGACGCCGTTCGCCGCACCGAGTCCGAAAGCGCTGCCGCCGGCAAGGACCACCGCATTGATCTGCTGTGCGGAGGTCAGAGGATCCAGCAGAGCGCTCTCCCTGGAAGCAGGCCCTCCGCCCCGGATATCAAGTCCGGCGCGCATGCCGTTCTCACTGATGATCACCGTACATCCTGTAGCGGCCTCTTTGTCCTCGGTCTGGCCTATCCTGACCGGGGCGACATCCGTCACCGGTATCTCTTCTCCGGATATTGCATAGTGCCCGATACCGGCCGGAATACCGGCTTCCGCATCTGGCACCGCCGCATCCGTCTTCGTATTTCCTTTTTCCCGGGTCTCATAAAACCCTTTTGAATCGATCGTGCAGGCACCAAGCAGCATTGCGACTGTGATCATCACTGCACATGCAGAAAACCTGTTCGCTTTCATAGTTAACTCCGTGACAGCCGGGCTGTCTCTGTATCCTTACATCAACGCAGCGCACCGCCTTCGTCCGGACAGCCCGTCTCACTGACTTTCATAGTAACTGAATTCCTGTCCCCAGTACAGTCTGCCGTTATACCGATATACCCCTATCCCGCAGGATACAAATCCGGGACGGAGGATGTTCTCCTGATGCTTCGGAGATTCCATCCAGGCAGTCACTGCCTGCTCGGCAGTGTCAAACCCACAGGCCAGATTCTCTCCGTACATCAGATCCGGGCAGACCGTGTACCAGTTCTCACCGTTAGGCCGGACGTGTGAAAAGCTGTCCGGCAGTTCCATTGCCCGCACCATCGCACAGGCAGCAAGACTTTCGTCCCAGTGAAGCTGTGAAAGCCCCGCCTTTTTCCGTTCTTCGTTGACGATCTGCAGTGCTTTCAGTGCAAGCGACTGATAATCCTCTCCCTGCAAGGCTGAGCCTCCTTTCTGCAGCACCTCCGGATCCACATAGATCTCTCCTTCAGCCTTCGGTCTCATACGGAATGCAGCCTCGTCCGTAACATAAGACCTCCGGCGCATCCTGCCGATGATGAGTCCGTATGCAGCGCATACGAGGACCACGGCGATCACCAGCGGGATCAGCAGCTTCTTTATTTTTTTATGATCCATAAAACTTCAGAAAACCTGTATGATTCATTCTTTCTTCTTCTCCAGCTTTTCCATCCGGATCTGATACTCCAGAAGGCGCAGCAGATAGTCCGGGGCATGCCTTTGTCCCCGTTCCCAGTCTGTCACCGTCGGATAAGGAATACCGAAATAGTCGCAGAACTCTCTCCTGTTCATTCCGGTCATTTCCCGTAATTCCTTGATCTTTGTCATACACTCCATGATGGTCCTTTCCCTTGATTGGTCATTATATTTATCAGACGGCAGCCATGACCGCAGCCTGGCCCTTCCTGCCGTCCGGATATATCATCCGCCTGCCCCGTATATACGGTATGGTTCATTTGTCACCAGTGAAGCTCATTGATCCTTGATCGTGATCCTTCCGGCACCGTACGGGTCTGCATAATCCTCTCCGATCGTGCCTCCCAGATCCTCCAGGATGTAATTGATCAGGGCCTGGCTGTCCAGCATCACCTTGTCCTTTACGAGCTCAGCACCGTCAAATGCTGTTATACCGTCTCCGTTATCCTGCAGCACATAACTTGCTCCGCCGACCGTATAGGTCTTCTTCGGATCGATCGGCTCGTCTCCGATCATGACATTGGATACACGGCGCTTACGCCGGATGGGCTCCATCATCTTATTCTCATCACTGGTGCACGGACTCGGGATACTGACGTCCACTTCGTAACTCATGCCCGATACCTGAAGGAATCCTCCGAACTCATCGGGGATCGCTTTTGCACCCCATTCCAGCGCATCCAGTATCTGCTGTCCGGTCGCAGCGATCACTGCTGCCTGATTGCCGAACGGGAATATGCTGACGATATCACCGTAGGTCACATCTCCCTTCAGAAGGTCTGTACGGATCGCGCCGCCGTTGACAACGGCTATATCCGTATCCAGCCGGATCCGGTATGCATCGGCACAGAAATCGCCCAGATTGGTCTCCGCGCGCCGGATCATCCGAATTGGATTGCCGTTTTCATCCTTTTCGACCGGATCACTGATCAGAAGATCCGCCGAAGAATCCGCAATGACTTTATTCATCGTCTTCTCTGTATCCGCAAGTTCGGCTTCAAGTGCTGTCTCTGCTTCATTGCTGATACCGAGAAGTGCCGGAAGGCTTTCTTTGTTCGGCCACGACCAGATATTGGTCTCCCTGATGCCGTCCGATGCCGAGATATGGCTGTAGCCGATACAGTTCATCTTGGTCCCGCATGCGGAA
>JAFPHE010000081.1 GCA_017388745.1 Lachnospiraceae bacterium
CTTTGCCACGCTCCTTTTCTATGAACTGGGCGTTTTCCTGAAAAAAAAGACCGGGCTCGCCATCCTGAACCCGATCCTTGTCGCAACGATCGCCATCATTGCCCTTCTGAAGACCGCACATCTGGAGTATGCGGACTACAACGCCGGCGCAAAGTATATCACCTATCTGCTGACGCCGACCACGGTCTGTCTCGCGGTGCCGCTCTATGAGCAGTTCGAACTCCTCAAAAAGCACCACCTGGCGGTCCTTACGGGCATCACCTCGAGCGTCATCGTCAGCGCGCTGCTGATCCTCGGCTTTTCCGTCCTGTTCGGGCTGAGCCATGAGGAATACGTCACCTTCCTGCCCAAGTCCATCACCACGGCGATCGGCATGGGCGTGTCCGAACAGCTCGGGGGCTACGTCTCCATCACGGTCGTCGCGATCATCGTCACCGGCGTCTTCGGAAATATCGCTGCCGAAGTGATCCTGAAGATCTTCCGCGTGACCCATCCGATCGCGAAAGGCGTCGCCATCGGCTCCGCCAGCCACGCGGTCGGTACTGCCAAGGCCATGGAGCTCGGCGAGATCGAAGGCGCCATGAGCAGCCTTTCGATCGCGGTCGCAGGCCTTCTGACCGTCGCCGCGTCGATCATCTTCTCGGCGCTCTACTGATCAGCACTGCCTCACCGGGTCGGAGAGGAACCTCATGACCTGGTCACGGTCCTTCAGTCCCGCGGAAGCGCCCGCCGCAGTCGTGCAGACCGCGCCGCAGGCATTGCCGAAGCGAAGGGCGTCCGCATGGGATGCCCCGCGAAGGATCTCCGATACAAACCCCGCAAGAAAGTTATCGCCGGCGCCGGTCGCGTCGACAGCCTTTATCGGATACGCTGAAAGGCGTATCCTTTCTTTTTCATTCTTAAAGAAACACCCGTCAGCGCCGAGCTTTATGACGACGTTCCTGATCCCGTAGGAAAGGAAGACGTCCGCCGCTTCCTCCGGGTCCTTTCTTCCGCTGTAATATGCAGCCTCATCCTCGTTCGGGAAAATGCAGTCGATCAGCGGGAGCACGTCCGAAATATCGTTAAGCGAAAGCCTCCGGAAGTTCGGAAGTTTGGTATCCGCAAAGATCATGATGCCCTGATCCTTCAGTGCCGTGAATACCTCCCGCACCACTTCCGGATCATTGAAAGGCGCCCGGAAGAGGGAACCGACCGCGACAGCGCGTGCCGGGGGAAGCTCTTCCAGCACCCGCTCGGGGTGGAAGTTATACCGGTGCGCATCGTTCGTGATCGACTTGCGGCTTCCGTCCGCATTGACGAACATGGTCGTTACGGGCGTCGGATGTCCGCCGTCGCGAAGGACGAGCGAGGTATCCACGCCCGAAGCCTGAAGCGCTCCCATGACCATGTCTCCCGCGCCGTCTTTGCCCAGATGGCAGAGTATCCCGGTCCGAAGACCCAGCTTTGACGCCGCCATGGAAACATTGACTGCCTCGCCGCCGACATTTAAGGAAGCTGCCTCCGCCCGGAAGCCCGCCGCAGAGACCGGTTCCGGATCAAAGCCGCGGATGATGGAATCCACGAGCGCCGTTCCTATGCAGATGAGATCGAACTTTTCCGTGATCATTGTCCTGTCCAATAATTATGTCAACTTCTTGCTGTTTACCAGATGGATAAGCTCGATGCGTGTGGACACATCCAGCTTTTCGAAAATGTTGTGAAGATGGCGTTTGACCGTATTCATGGAGATGTAGAGCGCCTCGGCGATCTCCGGATTGGTCATGCCCTCATAACAGAGCTCCAGCACTTTCCGTTCCCGGACCGTGAGGAAGTGTTCCTCCGCGATCAGATCGAGCCGTTCCTTCTTCACTTCTTGCGGCTCCCTGCCTGCAGGGATGTCTTCCTCAGCCCCGGCTCCGGTCCCGCTGCTTTCCCCGGATCCGATAACCGGCACCGGAACAGGCGTTATCCCGGATTCTGAGGCATTGACAACCGCTTCCGGTCCATGTACCGGCTCCGGACCGGTTCCTTCCGGTATTCTTTCCGTAACCGCAGCCGCGCCCGAAGCACGGAACAGTGCGGAGAAGTCCTCGCGGTAAAGCAGGATGACCGCCACCGTACTGATGATAAACAGGAAGAGCGGCGTCAGATCCAGCTCGTACTCGAGGATGCTGAGATAATGCTCCATCAGGATGCTGACTGAAAGGATACCGTTCACAAGGCAGTTCAGGCTGCATGAAATGGCGATCGCCGTTACGAGGATCCTCGTTTCCTTCTGTACGATGGAGCCCCATACCACAGCCAGATGCCGGAAGATCAGCCAGATCAGCGAAGCATTGATAAAGACCTCCGCAATGATGGCCGCCTTTGCAAAGACCGGCGAGACCGACTCATAGTATCCTTCCATCATCAAGCCGTAGGTGATCAGGCCTGCCGATGCGCAGACCGCTGCCAGGATATCCGAAGTCTGTTTCAGTTCACGGTCCTTCTCTGCCGGAATGTGGCTCTTCGCACGCATATATGCACAGAGGAATACCGGCTGGAAGATAAAGAGCTCGATGTCGAGAATGCGGAGGATCGCGGTGGAATCATAATGCCCGACGCGCAGACGGTAATAGTCATACCCGAGATACAGGAAATCGATCGCCGCAGTGCAAATCATAAACAGGCACATGGAGCGGAACAGATCCCGGTTGCCGGTATTGTCGAAATGCGCCAGCATCAGGATCTGGATGATTCCCACCAGACCCATCGAACCCGCGAATATATATAAGAAAAAGATAATGCTGTCAGCCATAAATGCTTCTTCCCCTGACGTCATCCATAACGAATGTACAACGATCGTTTTCATTATACCACAGGATGCGGAGCCGGTTTGCTTTTTATTTCCCGCGCTCACTCCTGTCAGCGCCGGTGCTGCCCGGGGAAGCTTTCCCGGGGACCATTGCCATCGGAACGCGCTTTATTTATAATTGAACTGAAATACCGCTTAAATACTGTTATAAACGGGAGAGTTACTCATATGGAGATCTATCTTACAAGTTCGCCCTTTGCCGGTCATGAAGATCCGGCAGGAAGCCATACGGACAGCAAGGCTCGTCCGATGAGCCCTTTGAACGGCTTTGCGGAGCGCCTGAAAAAAAGTGCCGAAGGATGTAAAAGAGGCCTGTTTATCGCCGCTGATCCGGACAATGCAGCCGCGACCGACGGTTTCTCCGCGGATGTGAAAAACGCGCTTTCCCTAAGCGGGATCGCCATGGAAAGCTGGAAAACGCTGGACCGCAGGAATGCGGCCGACGCGGCGAAGCTCGTAAATGAGAGCGATCTCATCGTGCTTGCGGGAGGACATACGCCTACCCAGAACCGCTTCTTTCATGAGATCGGACTGAAGGAGCTTCTGGAAAAAAAGAACGGCAGTCCGATGCCTGCCGGGGAAAAGAAACTGCTCGGGGCTTCCGGCGGGAGCAGCCTGCTGGGCGGGCTGAAGAACGCCTTAAGCGGAAAGGGTGCCGCCGCGGCAGGCGGTGCCGGTAAAGCGGGAAATGCAGGCGCGGGCGGAAAATGCGTCCTCGTGGGCATCAGTGCCGGCTCCATGAACGCGGCCTCCCTGGTCTACGCGCAGCCGGAGGAAGAAGGCGAGAGCACGGACCCGAAGTATGAGCGTTTCCTTCCGGGACTCGGGCTTACGGACGTCATGATCATCCCGCACTATCAGAGGATCAAAGACAGGGTCCTGGACGGAAAGCGGCTCTTTGAGGATATCACGGCGCCGGACAGCAAGGGCAGATATCTGTATCTCTTAAGCGACGGCAGCTACCTGTACAGCAACGGAGACGTCTCCCGGATCTGCGGGGAGCTCCACATCATGAAGGACGGCGTCATCCGCAAGGTCGCGGGAGAGGGCGGCACGACGGCGCTGATCAGTGACTGAGTGCGGAATCAATCGTAGAGGTCCGCGATGAAGTCCCGGATCTTTGCGAAATCGACCTGACACTCCCCGTTCCATATCCTGACCGGCACGGTGTCATCAAATCCGTAAACGGTCGGAAACTCGGCCTTCTGCAGTTCATAAACGACGAGTTTCTGTTTATCCGGGTCGATCATCCAGTACTCCCGGACGCCGGCATTGGTATACTTCACCAGTTTGAGAGTGACGTCTTTCCTGCGGGTGGACGGGGAAAGCACTTCGGCGATAAAGTCCGGCGCGCCGTAAACACGGCCTTTTTTGTACTTGCCATGATCACAGACGACAAGGACGTCCGGCTGCACGATGGTCCGGTCGTCCCTGTCAAGCTGGACGTCGACCGGCGACATGAACGGCTTGCACGGTCCGCCGTGCGCAAGGACGTGATCAAGCAGGATCTTATGGATATATCCTCCGATGGCCTGATGAACTGTCGTGGGCGCAGCCATATCGTAAAAGACGCCGTCGATCAGTTCCACACGCCGCTCTTCCGGAAGAGCAAGATAATCCTCCAGGGTATAGTCCCCCTGCTTTTTGCCCGGGATCCCGTAGGGGACCTCCGGCTCCCTGACCAGGCCCCGTGTCGGCACCGGAAGCTTTTCAATGTCCGGCAGAGAGACCCGGATCTCTGTCAGGGCATCCGGGGCCGGACGGCGCAAGGTCTGTTCCAGCTTCAGGATCGTATCCCGGCGCGGTGCTGCGGTCTTCCCGGAAAAGATCTTCTGGATCGTCGTTTCCGGCACCCCGGCGCGGGATGCCAGCTCCCTGTTGGAGTAACCGAGTTCTTTCTTTCTTTGTTTCATCTCTTCGATCGTCATATCGTCTCCTTTTATGCCGGACATTACGAATCACACCATTATTATATCTTAAATATATCATTTACACAATAATTATGTATTATTAATACCTTATCCAGCCTGCATGGAAGAGGCTGTATCCTGTTTTACAGCCGGGGAATTTACGGAGGCACGTCATCACCGAAAGGCCGGCATTCCAATTTACAATTCAGGAAGATTCATGTAGACTATTTGATGGAGATAAAACTGCCGTTTTATAAAACAGCAAAAGGGAGCTGAATATCAGAATGAGTAAATTTGCAGACAAGCATCCTGTCGCTCAAAGCATTATCATCGCCTGGGTCCTGTTCTTTCTTCCTCAGTTCGTTTCCCAGGTGCCTCTTTATATATGCGAAACCGTCACGGGAAGAGACCTGAACCTCGCCGGAAGCGTTCTGACCATCCTCACCGCCTGTGCCGCTTTTTATCTGTATAAGCTGCGGTTCCGGCCTTTATTTAAAGGAACGCTTGCAGGCAGCTTGAAAGACGGGCTTTTGCTGGGCCTTCCGATCCTTTTATACTGGGCGGCCACCATGATTATTGCCCTGGTCAGCGGAAACTTCGCATTCAAGGGGATCAGCACCGGCATCATCTATACTTCCGTGATCGCGGGATTCACTGAGGAACTTGCCTGGCGGCACGGCATGATCAGCACCCTGCTCCGGAAATGGGATACAACAGATAAGATCGTTCCCGCCGTATGTGTCAGCGCAGTGATCTTCGGCATGGTTCACGCGTTGAATGCGCTTGCCGGCGCGGATCTGTTTCATACGCTCCTGCAAGTGGCGGAATCAACGATGATCGGTATCTTTTTCGGCGCCATCTTTTTACGCTCCGGCAGCCTGCTTACCTGTATGATCATTCATACCGTGCACGATATCTATGCCATAGCGATATCCCCGGAAGTCGAAGCAAGCGGACTCATCACCGGCAGCATTACCCTGGTCAACATCCTCGACCTTTTCCTGTGCATTATTCTGGGCGCTGTAGGCCTTTACTACCTGAGCCCGAAATTCCGCGACGGTATCGTCACGCTCTGGGACCGCATCTGGAGCAGGACAGACTCTTATGAACGGTAAGAAGAAAAACAGATCTTTCTATCTTCCTCCCATCGGCCAGCGCCTGATCAAAACGGCGGTGGCGGTCTTTCTGTGCCTCGTGATCTACATCCTGCGCGGCTATCAGGGCATGGTCGTCCAGTCCGCGATCGCCGCGATCATCTGCATGCAGCCTTACGCAGATTCCTCCAAACGGGTCGCCGTCAACCGTGTCATCTCCACGGTCATGGGCGGTCTCTGGGGCCTTCTGTTCCTGCTGCTGATGGAGCAGATCCCGGGCATCACATCCCATATGCTCCTGGTCTACCTCTGCATGGCGCTGGGTGTCCTGCTGGTCCTTTACACCTGCGTGCTCTTAAAGATCACCGACAGCGCAGCCCTCGCGGCGATCGTCTTCATGTGCGTCATCGTGACCTATCCGAACGTCGAAGCCCCTCTGCAGCAGACCTTCGACCGTATCCTCGATACCATCATCGGCGTATGTGTCGCCGTTTTTGTCAATATCGTCCGTCTCCCGGCAAAAAAGCACCCGGAAAAACTCTTCTTCCTGCACTTAAAGGACATTGCCGCGGACCGCTATTCCATCGTACAGTCCCGCATCCTGATCGAACTGAACCGCCTCTATGACGAAGGCGCCAGGATCTCGCTAGAGACCCGCTGGGCACCCGCGTTCATGATCTCGCAGATGAGCGGCCTCCGTATGAACATGCCGATCATCGTCATGGACGGCGCTGCGCTTTATGACATGCGGGAAAACACCTATCCCGAGCTCATGACGATCCCGCAGCAAAACGTTAAGGAACTTCGGCGCATTCTTGCCGGTGACGGTATCTGCGCCTGTATCTTTGCCGTGCGTTCCCGGACGATGATGCTCTTCCACGACGGACCGATGAGCGAAGCGGAACAGTGGGACTATGAGATCATGCGCCGCTCTCCCTACCGCAACTACATGGACGGGATGTATGAGCCGGAAGACAGCGTCATCGCCGTACGCTTCCTCATAAGGCACGGGGAAGCAGATGCCGCATTTGAAAAATACCGGTCCGATCCGTATATCGCGGCACATTTCCGGATCGTCCGCTACCGCATGGCCAAATCCGACGACTGGAGCGGTATCTATTTCTACAGGAAAGACGCGACTATCGAAAACATGGAGAAACTGGTTGCCGATCATTTCAGCAGTGAAACCGGTCTTGAACCCGACCCCGTCCATATCTCACCGCCGGAACAGGGCTACGATCCGGAGCACGACGCGCATCATCTGCTTCATGAGATCTCCCGGATCTACATGGGCTTCGGTTTCATGACCCGCTCTGAAAAGTAATATGTGCTGCCATTCTGTCCGGATATACTTCTTTTCAGCATGAAAAAAGCTGCCTCTTCAGGCAGCTTTTATATTCCGGCTGAAAGTCCGGGACGATATTTACCGTACCTCAATGTAATGCTCATAAAGAACCGGCGGAAACATCGAGTGATAGGTCCTCTCGCAGGCTTCCCGGATCTCTTCCGGGGTATGCGGTGTCCACGACGCCACGCCTGCACCCGCAAAGTCTATTTCGATAATACGATACTCGACGGTCCAGACAAGAGCACATACTCCGGTTTCGATCATGCCGTTTCTGAGATAAAATGCCATCCGGCGCTCCCTTGTGGCTTTCTCTTCCGGCGTCCTTGCAAAGTCGGCATTTTCAACTTCGACGAAGACCAGGTCTTCTTTGCCCGCAAAGTGACGGACGAGCTCCTTCAGGAATACGGAACCGACTCCTCTGTCCCTCACGTCTTTCATCACTGCAAGGTAGTCAAGCAGGCAGGCCTTTTTCCTGACCGTTTTACCGTCCGGTCCCGCCGTACGGTACCTGTTCGTAAAAAAGAAGGCATAGCAGAGCAGCCGTCCCTCCTCGTCATAGCCGCCGTAACCTTCGTAGTTATGTGCGCGAAAGTGTTTTGCGATCCTCGGAAGCGGGCGTCGTTCTTCTATGGGAAAGTCGTAGAACAGGTATTTCCTGTAAATATCTTTGATCTCGGATAATTTTAAGCGTTTGATCTTCATAAGGCGGATTATACTCAAAAACACAGCTTCGCACAATCACCTGACCGGGTAATAAGACAAAAAAGCTGCTGCATTGATGTACTACGGACAGATTCCCTTCTGCGGGCCGACGACGTCCGCAGAAGGAAATCCTGTCCGTCTTATTTTAAATGCAGCAGCTTAAACTATCTGAATATTATGCAGTTATCTAAACTGTCAGATCAGAAATCCACATCGAGATCGTAGTAGCAGCACTTGAGCAGCTTTTCCATCTCTTCCTGGCTGGGCTGACGCGGGTTGGAGCCGGTGCAGGCGTCGCCGATCGCACGCTCCGCGATGCCGGAAAGTCTCTCAAGGAAGACTTCTTCCGGAACGAAGCCCTGCTCTGTCGGATAGCTGTCCGGACCGTAGTTCTTAATGCAGTGCGGGATGTTGAGCTCGTCGTTCATACGGCGGAGATCAGCGATCAGGAGCGCGACCTTCTCGTCGTCATCCTTGCCGCCGAGGTGCATGTAGTCAGCGATGACGCCGTAGCGCTTCTTTGCGACCGGATCCTTTGCGTTGAACGCGATGACCTTCGGAAGGTACATGGCATTTGCAGCGCCGTGGATGATGTGTGCGCCGTAATCAGCGAAAACAGCACCCGTCTTATGAGCCATGGAATGAACGATGCCGAGGAGCGCATTGGAGAACGCCATGCCTGCGAGGCACTGTGCGTTGTGCATGCGGTCACGCGCATCCATATCCCCGTTGTAGGACGGGATCAGATCCTTCTGGATCATCTCGATCGCATGGATCGCCAGCGGATCGGTGTAGTCGCAGTTTGCGGTGGAAACATAAGCTTCGATCGCATGGGTCATTGCGTCCATACCGGTGTGAGCGACCAGCTTCTTCGGCATGGTCTCTGCAAGCTCCGGATCAACGATGGCGACATCCGGAGTGATCTGGAAGTCAGCGATCGGATACTTGGTGCCTTTTTCATAGTCGGTGATGATGGAGAAAGCGGTAACTTCGGTAGCAGTTCCGGAAGTGGAGGAAACTGCGCAGAAATGAGCCTTCTTGCGAAGCTCCGGGATGCCGAACACCTTGCACATATCCTCGAAGGTGCTCTCCGGATACTCATACTTGATCC
>JAFPHE010000082.1 GCA_017388745.1 Lachnospiraceae bacterium
AAGATACGGGATCTGGTCTATGTCTGAATGCGCTTTCGAATAAAAATGCACATGAGGGGTATGCACAATTATTCTACTTGTGGTATACTAAAGTACTAATGTGTATGAATTAAACTGGGCGGAGTATAGCCGGTCCGCGCGACGCGAGGCTGATCGTGCCGGGATCCCGCAGCAGATCAGACACATGATAATTTATGCATTACAAGCTGAAAGGGAGGTTTCCTATGGCAGACAATATGAACACACAGGCGGAGGAGATCCACGGCGGCAGCGTAAAGATCGCGGATGATGTTATCGTATGCATTGCTGCACTCGCTGCTACGGACGTGGAAGGCGTCGCGAGTATGGCAGGCAATATTACAAGCGACCTGATCAGCATGTTCGGCGTTAAGAATCTCCGCAAGGGCGTGCGCGTCCGCAT
Source organism: Lachnospiraceae bacterium (assembly GCA_017388745.1). Lineage (GTDB taxonomy): Bacteria > Bacillota > Clostridia > Lachnospirales > Lachnospiraceae > Avilachnospira. Next base: position 422 of record JAFPHE010000082.1, read on the forward strand.
GGAGGAGGATGAGGTAGCTGTTGATATGGCGATCAACATCCAGTACGGATACAGCATCCCGGCGGTGAGCGCCAGAGTGCAGGAGAAGGTCCGCAGCACGATCGAGAACATGACCGGATTTACTGTTACCGAGGTCAATGTCAGCATTGCCGGCATCGATACCAAGAGTGCCGAGTAAACCCATAAAGGACTGAAGATCAGGCATGAATAAACATGAAATGAGGGAACAGGTCTTCAAGATCATTTTCGGCATCGGTTTTCATGAGGGAGATGATCTGCAGACACTGATCGATAATTATCTTGACGATTCCTGTGAGATCGAACTGAAGGACAGCGAACGCCGAAAGATCGCAGCCAAAGCGCTGGCAGTCGGGGAGAAGATCCCGGATCTGGACAGGCAGATCAACGAAGTCGCTGAAGGCTGGAAGACCAACCGGATGGGCAAGGCTGAACTGAATATTTTAAGACTTGCGCTTTACGAGATCAAATATGATGACTCTGTTCCGGTCAAGGTCGCGATCAATGAGGCCGTGGAGCTGAGCAAGGAATACTGCAACGACGATACGCCGGGATTCATTAACGGAATGCTGGCCAATTTCGTGTGATATAAAACATGACCGGCGTTTATTCTGTTTCACAGATCAGCAGCTATATCAGGAACCTTTTCACGAAGGATTATCTCCTGTCCCGTGTGACGGTCAGGGGTGAGGTCTCCAACTGCAAGTACCATTCTTCCGGTCATATTTATTTTACGTTGAAAGATCCGGGTGCGGCGATCAGCTGCGTGATGTTTGCGTCCCAGCGGGAACACCTTACGTTCCGGCTACAGGACGGCCAGCAGATCGAAGCTTCGGGCCAGGTCAGCGTATATGAAAAGAACGGCAGCTATCAGCTCTATGTCCGGGGCTGCAGGCTTTCCGGCGCAGGAGAGCTTTACGAGCGCTTCCTGAAGCTGAAGGAAGAGCTCGAAGAGATGGGCATGTTCGATGAGATCTATAAAAAGCCCATTCCGAAATACTGCCGGAAGATCGGCATCGTGACGGCATCGACCGGCGCGGCGGTCCAGGATATCATCAACGTCACGACACGGCGGAATCCGTACGTCGAACTTGTTCTGTATCCCGCGCGGGTGCAGGGAGATGGCGCGAAGGAAAGCATTGTACGGGGCATCGGACAACTCGACAGCATGGGGCTCGACGTCCTGATCGTCGGACGCGGCGGCGGATCGATCGAAGACCTCTGGGCGTTTAACGAAGAATGCGTGGCAAGAGCGATCTTTGATGCGGAGACGCCCGTGATCTCGGCAGTGGGACATGAGACGGACT
>JAFPHE010000083.1 GCA_017388745.1 Lachnospiraceae bacterium
AGACCGGATCCTGCCCCGCAAAGCGCAGCAGGCTTTCATCGACCGGCTGCATCGAGCGAAGATCGATCCAGCGCGTGCCGTTCGTCAGGCCATCGTCATCAGGAAAATAATGGACGCACGCAAGAAATCCTCCGACGGTGATCCCGTAAAACGTACCGTCTTCTTCCTCACAGCGGAGGACCTCCTCCGCCTCGTCGATATTGATTCTGTAAAGGACCGTGTTCGCATATTCGGAATCCTCTTCCGATATGCTGTACCACACCGTCCCCTGTTCCGCAGTGACTGACCAGGCGCCGGGCTCATCTACGATCTCATGATCCTGAAAATCAAAGATCTTCAGTTCCCTCGGCGAAACGTCGAAGCCGTCCTGCGCAACATAAGTCAGACCGCCGCCGCAGCCGCCGAAACAGCCTTCAAATGTCTCCTTTGCAAGGCCGCTCTTCCGGTCCATCCGGATGACATCCGGAAGTTCTCCGGTGTAATAGTCTTCTTCCTCTTCCGATGCCGCGAAGTTGTTGACCTCAAGGTAAAGCGAATGATGGCTCGCGCCGGTCACGCCGCTGCCCTTCGGAAGGACAAGGCTCTTGTCCGAGATCCGGACCGGCTTTGCACCTTTTTTCTTCAGATCCAGCTCCATTACGGCGCCGTTATGCCCGCAGTAATAAAGCATCCATCCGTCCGTACATATCTCGGACTCCGGATCCATCATCGCACTGACCAGGAGTTCCGGTTCAGTACTGCCCTGATCCAGCCTGTAAATGCCGTCAGGCTGGCTGATGTATGCCGCATCATCAAATACGACGACCCTTCCGGCGCTGTAGCTTCCCTCGATGGCAGGCACCGCTTCACCGGGCTGCGGCGCATAGTGTACGGCTTCTTCCGCGGCATCCGTTTCCGGTACCGTTTCTGCTGCCTCCGCCTCGCTTTCCGCCGCCGCGGTCTCCGTCTCCCGGGCAGATGTTTCCGCTGCTTTTGACGGCGTTTCCTGTACTGTGGCGGAAACGGGTTCCTCTGAAGCCTTTGTTTCTTCAGCAGTACTGCCGCAGCCCGCAAGCACCGCCGCAGTCATTCCGGCGATCAGCACTGCGAGGATCTTTGCTTTTGCCGCATGTAAATGTCTGCATCTCTTGCGCATCCTGACCTCCTCTGACCGAAATTTACTCCACGATCTCCAGACGCCCTTCCACATGGGAATCCAGGCCGCTGTTCGTTGCAAAATACTCCTCAATGATGTTGTTGACCGAGGTCGCCACACAGCGGGGCTTCATATTTGCCGCCACTTCCGCGAGCGGAACACCGAGGAATTCGTCAAAATTCTCATAATGATATGTCTGCAGCGCGATCTTTATAAGCTGGTCGTCCCTGATATCCTCACCGCGGAACTTGAATTCTTCGATCGTATGCGTGCTCTTGCGGTATTTGACCCTGACGCCCTTTGAAAACTGATAAAACTCCGTGTGGCCTTCCCATGCCTCATCGCGCAGGATGTGCTGCATCATGCGCCTGAACTGGGCGCCGGTCACCTCCAGCATCCACAGAGCGTCATCGAAGGGTGTGTTCTCCAGCATATCCTGATACTCGATCACAGGTCCCATCTCTTTTTTACGGATCGCTCCCGAGCCCATCATCATAATGTCAAAGCTCGACTCCCACTGGATCGCGTCCGCGTAGAGGTTGCCCATCTCCGTTTCCTGCTCCCTTGCCGGATGGGTCAGTTTCCTTGCCCATCTTGTGACGACTCTCTTATACTTGCGGTCCGTTTCGGTGCGGTAGCTGTCCAGCAGTTCTTCCATGATCGGATCCTTCGGAGCGGTATCCTCATTGATCGGATCACAGCGCCAGCGCAGATCCACGATACGTTTTTCTCCCGTATCGTACTGCAGGTCAAAGCGGCCGATGATCCCGGTACCGGTACCGGCCTGTACGATCGGTATCTCGTTGACGTACTCCGGTTCGGTCATAAATGTATGCGTATGCCCTCCGATGATCAGATCTACGCCCCAGTCCGGATGCAGGAGCTTTGCCAGCTCCCTGTCCTGATCTATGCCGATATGGGTGAGCAGTACGACCATGTCCGTATTGACCGTACGGTAGTTATCGCAGATAATACCGACCTCTTTGGCCGCTTCCTCGACGTCGATAAAAGTTCCGATGATCTTTTCACTCTTTGCGGAGGCAAGGACCTCTTCCGTCAGGATGCCGATGAACAGGATCCGCATCCCACCGACCTCGATGTTGATGTACGGCTGGAACATACGGGTGTTGTTCATGGTCACGAACATGTTGGCGTTGATGATCGGGAACTTGGCACACTTTTCCAGGAACAGCAGATGGCCGATGCCGTAGTCGACTTCGTGATTGCCGACGGTTGCCACATCAGGCATCAGGTTGTTGACCAGATCTATCGTGGAAAGGCCCATGTATTCCGAATCGATGATGGATCCCCGGAACATGTCTCCGGCAATCGCATAGATCACGTTGTCTTTTTCTTTGCGGACTTTGTCTACATAGCCGCTTAACCTCGTCAGTCCGCCGGTCTCTTTGCCGTCGACGTCCTTGGGCAGAAAGTCGCCGTGCATGTCATTTGAATGCAGGATAGTCAGTTTACGTATCTCTCCCATAGTCATCCCCCTTTAATTTCCGATCCTGCATCCCGGATGCAATCGGTCCTTTTACATTTCTTTTATCCTTAATGCTGCTTTTCTTGCCATATTGAGCGCGTGGGAAGCGCCGATAAAACGGATCAGCTCCCGGTCATCCACACGGCCCCGTCCCAGATGCAGCTGCTGCACCACGGTGATTGTGCCGTCCTGCCGGAACAC
>JAFPHE010000084.1 GCA_017388745.1 Lachnospiraceae bacterium
CCGGTTGCGTTCGCCGGGGGCGGCCGCCTTGCCGGTAAGACCTGCCGGAGCGCCGGCAGTCCCTGCCTGGCCGGATCCGTCCGCTCCGCTTCTTCGGATGCCGCCTTCCGTACCGTCTCCTGCGCCCGGGAATACGGACTCGGGGAGAGGATAGCGAAGGTCATGGAGCTCCTTTTCGAGCTTCTCCGGGGTCACGGGCTTCATGATGTAACCGCTCGCATGCAGCTCCATGGCTTTGCCGGAGTACTCGCTGTAACCGGTGGTAAAAATGATGTTGATCCGGGGATTGGCTTTTCTGAGAATCTCCGCGTAGGCAGTGCCGTTCATGCCGCGCATCTCGATATCGAGAAACGCGATGTCGATCTCTTTCGGATCGATCTCCGCATTTGCGCGCACGACCTCCGAATAGCTGATCACCTCCGCGTCCGGCAGCACCTGCCGGATCGTGGAGACCAGCCCCTGCAGCAGTCTGTATTCATCATCGATCGCAAGTATCTTCACGCTGATTCTCCTGATCTGGTCATTGTTTCGGGTGTTCTGAGTGTTTCGGGACCGGTGCGGGCAATCCTTATCGGGCCGGCCGGTCCTTCCTCCGATTTTATTGTATCATATTTTGGACCGCTTGAGTGAGCTTCGGTGAAAATGTCCTGAAGATCCGTTATTAAAACTTCCGCAAGCGGCCGGGTATCCGCTTTAACATCCGGGCTTCGTGTGATAGAATAGGACTATGCAGAACGATTATAACATCAAGTTTCATAAGGCCTTTCTGACCGTTTTCATTGTGCTGCTTGCAGTGCTTGCCGTATTCTGCGCGGTCGTGGGAATGCAGGCTTCAAGCGACAGGTATTATTCGTGGGAGCGGACGCCGGACAGCTTTGTAAGGCAGTATACTTATCTTGAGTATGACGATGAGGATACGCCGGCAGGGATCCGGAGAGAGTATGTTTTCACCTGCCCCGAGATCAGCGACGGAGACAACGTCCTTGCGGTCTACATGATCCATCAGTACGGTGCCGTCCATGTCGACGGCGAGCTGCGTGTGGACCTGCATCCGACGGAGAACAGGACCATCGGCAGGACGCCCGGCAACAACTGGCTCATCATGCCTCTTTTCCCGTCTGACAGCGGACATCTGGTCACGATCTCGACGAAGCCGGCATACAGCGAAGTGCGCCGTACGCCGCTTTCCATCAGGATCACGACGGAGTCGCAGCTCTTCAGGGACTGCTTCGGGGAGGACTTCCTGCAGCTCATCATTTCGATCCTGGTGCTCTGCTGCGGCATGGTGTTCCTGATGATCTTTCTTTACTTCAGGCACTATGACCGGAGCTACCAGCTGCCGCTTCTGTATATCAGCCTGATCGGCATCCTGACCGGCATCTGGAAGCTGACGGAATTAAGGTTCATGGATCTCATGATGTTCGGCAATACCAAGGCGCTTTCGTATATCAGCGCATTTTCGCTGATGCTCATGCTCGCGCCCATGACGATGGTCATTGCCATGCAGACCCACGGAAGATACCGGAAGATACTGCGTACGGCGGCGCTTGCCATCCTGGGAGTTGACGCGCTGATCCTGATCCTGCAGCTTCTGGACATCGTTGATGTCAGGCAGCTGACCTATCTCTACAACATCCTGCTGTTCGGCATCATCCTGGCGGGAACGCTGATCATGGCGAGCCAGGAGAGCGGAAGCACGCGTCCGGGGAACTACCGGATGATCATCCTGTTCCTTCTGTGCCTTGCCGGCGTTACCATTGACGTGACCAGTTACTTTGTGACACAGAGTTCGACCGGCAGCATCTATACCCTGCTCTCGTTCCTGCTGATCGTCACGGGCTTCGGCCTGACGACGGCAAGGGGCTATATAGAGCAGCAGAGAAGGCTCGAGGAGCAGGAAAAGGAGCTTGCGGAGAGCCGGATCTCGATCATGATCAGCCAGATCCAGCCCCATTTCCTGTACAACTCGCTTGCATCCATCTACTACCTCTGCGATGAGGATCCGCAGCGCGCAAAGCAGGCGATCGACCAGTTCTCGACCTATCTGCGCATGAACATGGATTCGCTGAAGCAGGAGAGGACGGTGGACTTTTCCAAGGAGCTGGAGCATGTCAGGAACTACCTCAGCCTGGAAAAGATGCGTTACGAAGACAGGCTGACGATCTTTTACAACATCGAGACGACGGACTTTATGATCCCGGCGCTGTCGGTGCAGCCGATCGTGGAAAATGCCGTCCGTCACGGCGTCAGCAAACTCGAAGAGGGCGGTACGGTCATCATCAGCTCCTATGAAAAGGATGACTGCTTTGAGATCACGGTCGAAGACGACGGCGTCGGCTTCGATCCGGAGAAAGGCTCTGACGACAAGAGCCGCAGCCATGTCGGCATAGAAAATGTACGCACCCGCTTAAGGGATATGTGCGGCGGAACCATGACGATCGATTCGGAGATCGGCTTCGGAACGACGGTGACGATCCGTATCCCGAAGGATATGGAGGAAACGAAATGAACATACTTGAAAGAGCGATCATTTTTGCAACGAACGCGCATGAATCACTGAAGCGCAAGAACAGCACGCTTCCCTATGCCGTGCATCTCATGGAGACCATGGTCATCGCATCCACGATCACCCAGGACATGGACGTGCTGGCTGCGGCTGTCCTCCATGATACCGTCGAGGATGCGGGCGTCAAGCTCTCCGAGATCGAGAAGGAGTTCGGGCACTATGTGGCACAGCTCGTGGCGAGCGAGACGGAAGACAAGATGGAATACGAGACGGAAGAGGCCACCTGGATCTTCCGCAAGCACGAGGCGGTCGACCAGCTTCGCATTGCGGATGACCGCAATGTCCGCATCATCTGGCTCAGCGACAAGCTCTCCAACATCCGTGCGATCCGCAGGGACTACGACCGTCTCGGCGAGAGCATCTGGAACACCTTCCATATGAAAGACCCCAGGGAGCAGGCGTGGTATTACCGGACCATCGCGGAGCTTCTGGAGGGCGATCTCGGCGATACGGACGCGTGGAAAGAGTTTGACAGCCTGGTAAAGGACGTCTTTAAGTCGGTCTGAGCGGGGAACTGCCCTGCATACAATTAAATGCACGAATTGTGCAGCCGGTTCATTGAAAGAATGGCTGACTGATGTTAAAATGCTCCGTACAAAAGTGTTTCCGAGAAAGGAAGAAGACATGACAGACAATTATACGATCGAAGCGATTCCTGTAGCTCCTTTGAAGCTGGCAGCTCATATAAGCGCGGAAAAGCTGGCGAAGGAAGTAGACCAGGCCCTGGTGGAATACCGCCGGCATGATCTGATCCAGATCCAGGATAAATACAGCGATTCGGTACTGCTGCGTGACTTTGCTCCGGATTCCTTCCTGCTGGACCTTGAATGTCCGAGATTCGGAACCGGCGAGGCCAAGGGCGTCATCAACGAGTCTGTCCGCGGCGTGGATGAATTCATTCTCTGTGACATTACCAACTATTCCAACACCTACACGGTCTGCGGTTTTACCAACCATATGTCCCCGGATGACAACTACCAGGACTTAAAGCGCATCATCGGCGCGAGCGTCGCAAAGGCGCACAGGGTCAATGTCATCATGCCGTTCCTCTACGAGTCCAGACAGCATAAGAGAGAAAAGAGAGAGTCCCTCGACTGCGCGATGGCACTGGAAGAACTGGTCAACATGGGCGTAAAGAACATCATCACCTTCGACGCACACGATCCGAGAGTACAGAACTCGATCCCCCTGAACGGCTTTGATTCCTTCATGCCGACCTACGCATTCGTCAAGGCGATCCTTCAGAGGTTCCCGGACCTGCAGATCAACAAGGACACCTTCATGGTCATCTCCCCGGACGAGGGCGCCATGGGAAGAGCGGTCTTCCTTGCGAACAACCTCGGCGTGGACATGGGCATGTTCTATAAGCGCCGTGACTACTCCAAGGTCGTCAACGGCCGCAACCCGATCGTGGCTCACGAGTTCCTGGGCGCATCCGTCAAGGACAAGACCGTGCTGATCGTCGACGATATGATCTCCTCCGGCGACTCCATGCTGGACACCGCTCACGAGCTCAAGGACCGCGGTGCGAAGAACGTCATCGTCTGCTGCACCTTCGGCCTCTTCACGAACGGATTTGCCAAGTTCGACGAGGCATATGCGAAGGAGTACTTCGACCTGGTCGTCACGACCAACCTGAACTACAAGCCGATCGAGATCTATACGAAGGACTGGTACATGGAGGCCAATATCAGCAGATATCTGGCGGCCGTCATCAATTCCTTCAACTACGATATGTCGATCCAGGGCTTCAGCAACGCGCAGCGCATCCAGAGAGCGCTCAAAGAAAGAAGCATGCAATGATCATTACAGGAAGCTGCCGGATCCAGGGCAGCTTCTTTTAAGAGGAAATAACAATGAAGAAAACCATCGTTGCCATCGTAGGACGGCCGAATGTGGGCAAGTCCACCCTGTTCAATGCCCTGTGCGGTTCCAATGTAAGCATCGTGGAAGATACGCCCGGCGTGACCAGGGACCGGATCTACGCGGACTGCGACTGGCAGGATCACAAATTCACACTGATCGATACAGGCGGCATCGAGCCGGAGTCGGCTGACGTTATCCTGCGTCAGATGCGGGAGCAGGCGGAGATCGCGATCGAGACGGCGGACGTCATCATTTTCATGCTGGACGTGCGTACGGGACTCGTGGACGCGGACTACGCCGTTGCCGACATGCTCAGAAAGAGCAAGAAGCCGGTCGTGCTCTGCATCAACAAGGTCGACAGCTATAAAAAACAGGCCAATGACGTCTATGAGTTCTACAACCTCGGCATGGGGGATCCGATCCCCGTGTCCGCGGCGGGACGCCAGGGCATCGGCGACCTGCTCGACGAGATCGTGAAATACTTCAAGACGGGCGAAGCCGAGGAAGAAGATGACGACAGGCCGCTGATCGCGGTCGTCGGACGCCCCAACGTCGGCAAGTCCTCCATCATCAACCGCCTGCTCGGAGAGAACCGCCTGATCGTTTCGGACATCGCCGGAACGACCCGTGACGCGATCGACACCACCGTCGTTCATAACGGCGAGGAGTATGTCTTCATCGATACCGCGGGCTTAAGACGCAAGTCCAAGATCAAGGAAGATATCGAACGCTATTCGATCATCCGTACCGTTGCCGCCATCGACCGCTGCAACATCGCCGTCATCGTCATCGACGCGACGGAAGGCGTCAGCGAGCAGGACACCAAGATCGCCGGCATCGCCCATGAACGGGGCAAGGGCGCGATCATCGTCGTGAACAAATGGGACGCGGTCGAAGACAAAGACGACAAGACCATCTACAGGTTCACGGAGGACTTAAGGAAGAAGTTCGCCTTCATGCCCTATGCGGAGATCCTCTTTATCTCCGCGGTCACGGGACAGCGCCTTGTGAAGCTCTACGACGCGATCGACATGGTGCGCCAGAACCAGACCTTAAGGGTACCGACCGGCGTGCTGAACGAGGTCCTTGCCGAGGCTGCCGCGATGCACGAGCCGCCGCAGGATAAGGGCAGGAGGCTCAGAATGTACTATGTGACCCAGGTGGGCGTCATGCCGCCGACCTTCGTCATTTTCGTAAATGATAAGGAACTGTTCCATTTCTCCTATCTGAGATACATCGAGAACCGTTTCCGCGAGGCCTTCAGCTTTGCGGGAACACCGGTGCATTTCATCATCCGTGAGAGGAAAGAGAAGGAATCGTAACGCTTCGGACCGGGGCGGACGCAGTCCTTCATGAGTTTGGGATCGAAAGAGGTTCGGTATGCTGATGCGTATCATCTGCCTGGTGCTGGGATTTGCCTTCGGCAGCATCCCCACCGGGGCCGTCATCGCAAGGATGCACGGCGTTGACTTGAGAAAAACGGGAAGCGGGAACGTCGGAAGCACCAACGTGCTGAGGACGCTCGGAAAAAAGGCGGGCGCGATGACGCTCTGCGGGGATATCCTGAAGGCGATCGTCCCCCTGCTGATCACGGGCGCCCTGTTCGGGGATCCGGAAGAAACAAGATATGTCGTGACCATGTACACCGGCCTCGGGGCCGCTATGGGGCATGACTTTTCGCCGTGGCTGCATTTTAACGGCGGCAAGGGCATCGCGACTTCCGGAGGCGTCATCCTCTATACGGATCCGCGCTTTTTCCTCGTGACTTTTGCGACCGTGATCGCCACAGCTGCCCTGACAGGCTATGTTTCCTTAGGTTCCCTTATGGCAGCGGTCATCTACATCATCGCGCACCTTTACGTCATCGGGACCGGCCGCTTCTTCGGCTGGGGCGCGGGGAGGCTTACAAGGACCTATGCGCCGCAGTATAAGGCGGAGATCATCATCATCGCACTGATCATGGCGGGCATGGCGATCTGGCGCCATAAGGCCAATATCAAAAGGCTCCTTGCGGGCAAGGAAAACAAGCTGAGCATCGGGAAGAAATAAACTCACGGTCTTTATGGGCTTACGGCGGTTATGACAGATCATAACCGCCGTTTATATCTGGCCCGGATTGCAGTACCATCTTCTGAACTTCAAAAGAGATTCTTGACGTATGCCCCGCAAAAAAATATAATTGTTTTCAATGGTTTTGCGGACTGGTTTTTTGACCAGTCTTAAGCTGTTATCAAACTTTTATCTATATGGGAGGTAATTGCAACATGAAAAAGTTTTTAAGCGCAGTTTGCCTTGCTGCAATGGCTGCTTCTATCGTTGCCTGCGGCAGCGGTTCGGGCGCGGCAGCTACGACGGCGGCTCCGGCAGCTACCGAGGCGGCAGCTACCGAGGCAGCAGCTGAGACAGAAGCGGCTGAAGCTCCTGCAGCGGAAGCAGCGGAAGCTCCGGCAGGCGGAGACGGCGTCTTCGTCATCGGCGGTTCAGGTCCCCTTACCGGCGGCGCAGCCCTTTACGGCATCGCAGTCCAGCGCGGCGGACAGATCGCAGTCGATGAGATCAACGCGGCAGGCGGCATCAACGGCTACCAGGTCAAGTGGGTATTCGAGGATGACGAGCACGACGCAGAGAAGGCTCTGAACGCTTACAACACCCTGAAGGACCAGGGACTGCAGATGATGGTCGGTACCGTTACTTCCGGTCCGTGCCTTGCAGTCGTCGAGGAGACCGCTGACGACAACATGTTCGAGATCACTCCGTCCGGTTCCACCCAGGACATCACGATCAACGACAATGTTTACCGTATGTGCTTCTCCGATCCCGACCAGGGTAAGAAGTCCGCTGAGTATATCGGCGAGCACGGCATCGCTACCAAGATCGGCGTCATCTATGACAGCTCCGACCCGTATTCACAGGGCATCTACGAGACCTTCGACGAGGAGGCTCCGGAGCGCGGACTGGAAGTCGTTGCGGCTGAAGCTTTCACCGCTGACTCCAAGACCGATTTCAAGACCCAGATCCAGAAGATGAAGGACGCAGGCGCAGAGCTGGTATTCCTTCCGTTCTACTACACCGAGGCTTCCCTGGTACTTCAGCAGTCCAAGGAACTTGACTACTCCCCGATCTTCTTCGGATGCGACGGTATGGACGGCATCCTGAGCCTGGAAGGTTTCGATACCTCCCTTGCAGAAGGACTTCTGCTCCTCACCCCGTTCGCGGCTGACGCTGACGACGAGCTGACCCAGAACTTCGTAAAGGCTTATGACGAAGCTTACGGCGAGGTCCCGATCCAGTTCGCGGCTGACGGCTACGACGCAGTTTATGTCATCAAGGCAGCAGCTGAAGCAGCAGGCATTACCCCGGATATGAGCGTAAGCGACATCTGCGATGCTCTGAAGGGCGTTATGGGCGACATCAAGCTTGACGGTCTGACCGGCGAGAACATCACCTTCACTCCTGAAGGCGAGCCGGACAAGGCTCCGAAGGCAGTCGTCATCGAAAACGGCGCTTACAAGGCAATGGACTGAGCCTGAAGACAGTCTTAACGATTATCGGATAATTGTATAACCGAATTGTGCTGGGCTGCATGCAAAATGCAGCCCAACACTGGTTTTAATTAAGAAGCATGGAAGGATAGAAGGGTAGTTTATATGGCCAGTTTTCTGACATATCTGATCAGCGGCATCAGCCTGGGTGCAGTCTACGCGATCATCGCGCTGGGCTACACGATGGTCTACGGCATTGCCAAGATGCTGAACTTTGCGCACGGCGACGTCATCATGATCGGCGCCTACGTTGCGTTTCTGATTTTCTCTACACTGGGGCTCAGCCCGATCCTTGCCGTCATTGTATCCATGCTGGCATGCACCGTGCTCGGCATCACCATTGAGCGGATCGCTTACAAGCCCTTAAGAGGCGCGTCCTCCTTAAGCGTGCTGATCACCGCGATCGGCGTCAGCTATTTCCTGCAGAACTCCGCGCTGCTGATCTTCGGTGCGGACTCCAAGACCTTTACGTCCCTGGTGAGCTTCCCGCCCGTCAAACTCATGGGCGGCAGCGTCGTCATCAGTTCCGTTACGATCGTTACGATCCTTACTTCGATCGTCATCATGATCGCGCTCACCACTTTCATCAACAAGACCAGGACCGGACAGGCCATGCTGGCCGTTTCCGCGGACAAGGGAGCGGCGACCCTCATGGGCATCGACGTCAACCGCACCATCGCGATCACCTTTGCGATCGGTTCCTCCCTGGCTGCGATCGCGGGCATCCTGCTCTGCTCCGCATATCCTGCACTTTCCTCCACCACCGGCGCCATGCCCGGCATCAAGGCATTCACCGCGGCGGTCTTCGGAGGCATCGGCTCCATCCCTGGCGCCATGATCGGCGGCCTCGTGATGGGCATCATTGAAAACCTTTCCAAGGCGTACATCAGCTCCCAGCTTGCAGACGCCATCGTATTCGGCGTACTGATCGTCGTCCTCCTTGTCAAGCCGACAGGCCTGATGGGCAAGAAGATCCAGGAGAAGGTTTAATTATGAGCTACAGAAAAAAGAATTTCAAATCAAACATGATCACATACGGCCTTGTTGCCGTTTTCTATATCATCTGTGAGGTCATGCTGAAGACGGGGCATATGAGTTCCCTGATGCAGGGCCTCCTTGTGCCGCTCTGCTACTACATGGTGCTGGCGGTATCCTTAAACCTTGTCGTCGGTATCAGCGGTGAGCTTTCCCTGGGCCATGCGGGCTTTATGTGCATCGGCGCATTCACCTCCGCGGTGTTTGCGAGCACGGCGGGAAAGGGCATGGGAGACGTCCCGGAGCTCATCATCGCACTCATCATCGGTGCGGCTTTCGCAGCTGTTTTCGGCTTCCTGATCGGCATCCCGGTATTGAGGCTCCGCGGCGACTATCTCGCGATCGTGACGCTTGCTTTCGGCGAGATCATCAAAAACGTCATCAATGCGATCTATCTCGGCGTGGACTCGAAGGGCATGCATTTCTCCCTGAAGGATGTCAAGAGCCTGAAGATGGAAGACGGCGGACAGGTCATCATCAAGGGCGCGCAGGGCATCGGCAAGCTGCCGCGAAACGCGACCTTCACCCTCGGCATCATCCTGGTCTTCCTGACGCTCTTCATCGTGCTGAACCTCGTCAATTCCAGACAGGGCCGCGCCATCATGGCAGCCCGTGACAACCGTATCGCGGCGGAATCCGTGGGATTAAGCATCAGCCGCTACAAGATGACCGCATTCGTCATCTCCGCTGCGCTTGCCGGCATGGCGGGCGTGCTCTACAGCCACAACCTCGCAAACCTTCAGGCGACCTCCAAGAACTTCGGCTACAACCAGTCGATCCTGATCCTGGTCTTCGTCGTCCTGGGCGGCATCGGAAACATGCGGGGATCGCTGATCGCGGCGTTCCTTCTGACGCTTCTTCCCGAGAAGCTCCGTTTCCTTTCGAACTACCGTATGCTGATCTACGCAGTCGTCCTGATCGTAATGATGATCGTGAACTCCTCGCCCAAGATCGTTGCATGGCGCAAGGTCATGGCGGAGAAGTACTTTAAGCGCGGAAGAGCCGGCATAGACGAGCCGGAGGCCACAGCTGCAGCCGCGGCAGAAAGCGCTACTGCACAGACTGTCGAA
>JAFPHE010000085.1 GCA_017388745.1 Lachnospiraceae bacterium
ACGTCCCCGACGCCCAGTCCGTCTACAAGGACCGGACCTGCCTGTACATGATCAATGATCTCGCAGCTTTCCGATGTCAGCTCGATCACGTCTCCGGTATCCGCCATGATGATATTGGGCTTCGGTACTCCGATGGCAAGCGCAACTTCCCTCTGTGCAAGGCGGTGACGGATCTCGCCGTGGACCGGAATGGAAAACTTCGGATGCACAAGCGCATAGATCAGCTTCAGCTCCTCCACACACGCATGTCCGGAGACATGGGTATCCTGATAAATGACCTTGGTATGTCTGCGCGACAGTTCATTGATAACACGGGACACAGCCTTCTCATTGCCGGGGATCGGCGTCGAGCTCATGATGATCACGTCTTTTTCGCTTAAGGAGACCTTGCGGTGCTGTCCGGTCGCCATACGGGAAAGTGCCGCCATGGACTCTCCCTGGCTGCCGGTCACGATCAGCACGATCTTCTCATCCGGATAGTTCCGGATCTGGGATATGTCGATCAGGGTCCCTTCTTTCAGTTTAATATATCCGAGTTCGGCAGCCGTACCGATGACATTGACCATCGAACGGCCGTCGATCACGACTTTCCTTCCGTGTTTTTCGGCAACGTTGATGACCTGCTGCACACGGTCCACATTGGATGCAAACGTCGCTACGATGATCCGCTTATCCGTATGTTCGGCGAAGATCGCTTCAAACGTCTTTCCCACGGTCCGTTCCGACATGGTAAATCCCTGTCTGACCGCATTGGTGGAATCACAGAGCAGTGCCAGAACGCCGTTCTTGCCCAGTTCGGCAAAACGCTGAAGATCGATCGTATCGCCGAAGACCGGCGTATAGTCGACCTTGAAATCTCCCGTATGCAGTATTACGCCTGCGGGTGAGTGGATCGCAAGCGCCGCCGCATCCTGTATCGAATGGTTGGTCTTTATAAATTCAACGGTGAAATCACCGGCGCCTACAAAATCGCCGAACTCCACCGTTCTGAGTTTCGCACTGTCAAGAAGCTCTGCCTCCCGGAGCTTGTTTTCGATCAGCGCCCGCGTCAGCCTGGTGGCATATACAGGCACGTTGAGCTCCCGCAGTACGTACGGAAGCGCGCCGATATGATCCTCATGCCCGTGGGTAATGAAAAAGCCTTCGATCTTCTGTGCTCTTTCCTTGAGATAGCTGATATCCGGAATGACCAGATCGATGCCGAGCATGTCTTCGTTCGGGAATGCCATGCCGCAGTCCACGACGACGATGCTGTTTTCAGACTCGAACGCGGTGATATTCATACCGATCTGTTCCAGACCGCCGAGCATGATGACTTTGATCTTCTTCGACGGATCGGGGATCATAGCCGAAGCTTTCTTTTTCGCAAGATCCGAAAGTTCGCGCTGACGGCGGTCTTCCTGAACCGCCATGATGACCGCCGCGGATTCTGCTGCCGAAACCGCCGGCTTCACGCTTTCAGCCGTCTCCGTCATCGGAAGGATCTCATTGGTCTTCCTGCTGCCTTTCTTTGGAGCAGCTGCCTTTTTCGACGCTTTAGCGGTTTTTGCCGGCTGCTTCATGTTATTGAGTTTTTCCGCCTTGGCCTTCTCCGCTTCCTCCAGTGTAAACAGAGAAGGCCGGTTCTTTTCCCGGTTCTCCTGCTTGCGCTGAAGCTTTTTGCTTACTGCTGCCGCTTTTTCCTCCAGGGCTTTTGCAGCTTTGCTTTTTTTCGCGGCAGTTTTCTTTGTTCCTGTCTTATCGGCTTTCTTTTCCGTCTTCTTTTCTGTCTTTTTTACGGTCTTTTTTTCGGACTTCTTCGCTGAAGCCGCCCTGCCGGAAGACCTTTTCTTTATCTGTTCGCTTATCGTTTTTGATTCCTCTCTTTTTCTCATCTCTCGATTTCTATTTCTCCTTCCAGCATCTGCTGAAAGATCGCCATTACAGCATCTGCTTCGTCGTCATCCGGATCTTCATAGACCGCCTCATCGGCGTCGGGTCCGGATACTTCTTTCATAACAAAGCACAGACCGTCCTCATCCTCCGGGGCGTCTGTGACCAGAATATAACTGTTTCCGCCGAATACGGTCGTTTCCAGTATCGTAAATTCAACTTCGGATCCGTCATCCATTGTCATAATGATCGTATTGTCTTCCATGATCGTTCCTCTCTTTCGTAAACAGGTTTACGCAGACACAGCAATGTCCGTACTGCCTCTCCGGCACATTCGCGTTTCGGCCGGACGCTTAACTGTTTTTCATGTAGTCTTCAAGTATAAATGCGGCAGCGATCTTATCGATATACTGTTTTCTCTCTGCAGCCGCAATGCCGGATTCTTCCAGGACCTCGTCCGCACCTGCCGTGCTGAGACGTTCATCCCAGAGCACGACCGGTATATCCAGCTGTTCCGCTTCCAGACGGCGTTCCAGCAGGGCTTTGAATTCTTCCGTTTTCTCAGCCCTTTCGCCCCTGGTGTCGTCCATGTTAAGGGGATATCCGAGTACGATGCGTTCCACATCCTGTGAAACGGCAAGTTCAATGATCCTTCGGAGGGTCGGCCGGATCTTGCCTTCCTTTTCCCTGGTGACCGTTTCATAAGGAGAGGCGATCAGCTGCGTCGGGTCACTCAGAGCGATGCCGGTCGTTTTGGACCCGTAATCGAGTCCCATCAGTCTTCCCAAAAGTATTCCTCCATACATTTATTTATACAACAACATAAAGCATGCCGTTATTATAGCGGCATGCAGTATATCAAAACTTATGTGTTTACCCTTCCGGCCTTCCGGTTCGATCCGTTACTGTCAGCTCAGTCTGGAATCGACATAGGCCGCCATCAGCTCTTCGATGATCTCGTCACGTTCCACTTTCATTATGAGACTTCTCGCATTTTTATGGCTGGTGATATAGGTAGGGTCACCCGACATGATATAGCCCACGATCTGATTGATAGGATCATATCCTTTTTCGATCAGCGCACCATATACCTGCTCCAGCACATCAGATACATTAAGCTGTTCGACATCTTTGATATGTTCTATTACCTGGGTATTCTCAGAGCTGTTCATGTCATCACGTCCTTTTTTTGATATACCATGATTCTATACCAAAATAGTATTTCCGTCTATAACATTTTGCTGAACAATATGTGAAGTCTTTCCTACGGTATTTTTACAGCGTACGGTTGATAATGCATATTAAAAGCATTCATAATGCGCACTGTTGACCGTGCTGCCGCAGAATAGTACAATCAAAGGACCGGCACGCCGCGCGAAGCATAAAGCTGCCGGCTGCCCTTTATTTTCTGCTATATAAATGGAGATCATCATGGATAATACGATCATTCGGTTCAACAATGACTACAATCATCTTGCACATGAAAGTGTCCTGAACGCACTGAACGACATCAGCAGCGAATCCTATGCCGGATACGGAACAGATGAATGGTGCGGAGCCGCAGCAGCACTGATCAAAGACCTCGCGGGCGCACCCGACGCAGACGTATGGTTCTTCCCGGGCGCTACACAGGCTAACTTCGTCGTCATCTCAGCAGCACTCGATCCCGTTCAGAGCGTCATTTCCGCCACTACGGGACATATCAATGCGCATGAGGCGGCTTCCGTCGAGAACACCGGGCACAAGATCCTTGAGCTTCCCGAAACAGACGGCAAGATCTCGGCAGCACAGATCGAAGCCTGCGCCGCCGCATACTATGACGATAATGAAGCCGAGTACCTCACGGAGCCGAAACTGGTCTATATCTCCTTCCCTACGGAGAAAGGCACGCTGTACTCCCTTCATGAACTGGAGGAGATCAGCAGCGTCTGTCATAAATACGATATGTATCTCTTTGTGGACGGCGCACGTATGGGTTACGGTCTGGGTGCCCCGGGAAATGATGTCACTCTAAGGGACTTTGCCCGTCTCGCGGATATCTTTTATATCGGCGGTACCAAGTGCGGCGCCATGTTCGGAGAGGCTGTGGTGCTGAACGCCGCTCCTCTCAGGAAACGTTTCAAGGCATATATGAAACAGAACGGAGCCGTTCTCGCAAAAGGCTGGATCCTCGGTCTCCAGTTCCACGCCCTTTTGAAAAACGGGGATTACTTTGCGATCACAAAACGCGCGGATGAGCTGGCTCTGAAGATCCGGGACGCTTTCCGTAAAAAAGGCATTCCTTTCAGCGTGGAAAGCTGCACCAACCAGCAGTTCGTCATCCTGAACGATGAACAGATCCGGGCTCTGTCCGGCTCATACACCTTCGAGCCTTCGGGCAGGACCGCCGAAGGCACCATTGTCCGTTTCTGCACAAGCTGGGCAACGACCGAAGAAGAAGCCGCCCGCCTGATACGGGACATCGAAGCGCTTTGATCACGGGACCGGCGGAAAACCGCATCCCGTGCACAGTTAACAGATCAGCGACAAAAATACAGCCGTTCACCTCATTCGGTGAACGGCCGTTTTTTGTTATCAGATGACCAGCAGGCTTTCATCTGCTCCGATCCTGACAGGTGCTTCAGCACTTACGCCGGTGATGATCTCGTTTTGATGAAGCGTGTCCGAAGCCTTGATACACCGCACATACTCCTTCGTATAACCGGTCTCGTAAGTATTACCCCCGGATGTGACCAGTTCCTCGCTCAGGAAGGAAACAGGCCTGCCGAGGTAATAGCTCCGGAATTCCGTTGAAAGCCGGTCCGTGATCCGTATCAGTTCCTCGCTTCGTTTTCCCTTTACGGGCTCCGGGATCTGGTCCGTCATGCGGTCCGCCACAGTCCCCCGGCGGCGGGAGTATTTGAATACATGGGCTTCATAAAAGCCTACCTCTTCCGCGAATTCGCAGGTCTCGCGGAACTCATCTTCCGTTTCTCCAGGAAATCCGACGATGATATCCGTCGTAATGGCGGGGTGATCATAAAAGCTCCGGATGATATCACAGCTGCGCGCAAAATCAGCAGCAGTATAATGACGGTTCATCCTCTTCAGGACCGTATTGCTGCCCGACTGAAGCGAAAGATGAAAATGCGGACAAAGCTTTTCAAACCGGCTGATCTCCCGGGTAAAGCCTTCCGTAAAGAGCATCGGTTCCAGAGATCCGAGTCTGATCCTTCTGATCCCGTCAATCTTCTCGATACCTTCGACCAGCTCGATCAGACCGCTGCCAAGCGAGCTCAGGTGGATACCGGTCAATACCGTTTCAGCCACGCCCCGCTCCGCCAGCTGCCTGACCTCCCTCAGAACATCATCCGCCGGTCGCGCCCTGAGCCTTCCGCGTACATACGGGATCACACAATAGCTGCAGAACATGTTGCAGCCGTCCTGCACCTTGATAAAAGCTCTCGTATGTCCGTCCAGCTCGGTTAGAAACAATTTTTCTGAGATTTCTCCCGTTTCATCCGAAACATTATCTGAATTCGTATTATCTTTTATGATATGGACGATTTTTTCCTTGTCTTTGTTGGAAACTGCCACATCTATGACACCGGTCTCGATCAGTTCTTCCAGTTTTCCGTTCTTGATGGCATCATCAACATAGCATCCCGCCGCCACGATCAGCGCATCCGGATTAAACTTTCTGGCACGCCTGAGCATCTGGCGTGATTTACGGTCGGCGACGTTTGTAACAGTACAGGTATTGATGATATACACATCCGCAGGTTCTTCAAAAGAACGTTCAACAAAGCCGGCAGCCCTCAGGGCTTCGGCCATGGCGTCCGACTCGTAGGTATTGACCTTACAGCCGAGTGTATGGATGGCAAATGACTTCTGGCTCATAATAAAACGGTACCCGTCAGCTGCACCAGACGATCTCGTCCTCTGCGATCGCTTTCTCAACCATCTCATCGATCTTTTCCGCAAGGCGGCGTTCGGACTTGCGGATGACGTTAACATTGGGCTTGGTGACCGGATGCTTTGCGACAAAGATCGTGCAGCAGTCTTCATAAGGCAGGATGCTCGTCTCAAAGGTACCGATCTTTTCCGCCAGATCCACGATCTCCTGTTTGTCGAAGCCGATGACCGGACGGTAAACCGGCAGCTCACAGACTTCATCCGTGGTCCGCAGGGAAAACATGGTCTGGGATGCGACCTGTCCGATGGACTCGCCGGTGATCAGGCCGATGCAGTCATTGTCATTGGCAAGGCGCTCGGCGATACGCATCATATATCTGCGCATGATGATCGTCAGTTCGTCATGCGGGCACTGCTCGTAGATGTAGAGCTGGATATCCGTAAAGTTGATGACGTGGAGCTTGATGGCACCGGTGTAGGAAGCTACCTGCTTTGCGAGATCCACGACTTTCTGCTTTGCGCGCTCGGACGTATATGGCGGCGCATGGAAATAGACGGCCTCGATCCTGACGCCGCGCTTGCCGATCATGTAACCTGCGACCGGAGAGTCGATGCCGCCCGAAAGCAGAAGCATGGCCTTTCCGTTCGTTCCGATCGGCATACCGCCCGCTCCCGGGATGACCCTTGTAAATACGTTGATCTTCTGACGGATCTCGATATATATGATAAAGTCCGGATCATGCACGTCTACTTTTGCTTTCGGGTAAGCTGTCAGTACGTCATAACCCACATCCTCATTGATCGTATCGGACGTTACCGGATAATGCTTGTCCGCACGGCGTGCCTTGGCCTTAAAGGTAAACTCCTCTTCCGGATGCTCAGACTTTACGAATTCCAGGACTTTTTCCCTGAGTTCCTCATATCCGCATTTTTCGATCTGCATCATGGGGCAGACGGCAGTGACGCCGAATACGTGGCAGAGCGCGTCGACCACTTCATCATAGTCATAGTCTGTCTTGGCATTGACGTAGATACGGCCCTGTTCCTTCTGCACCGCGAACTCGCCCTCGACTTTCTTCAGGTGTTCCCGGATCTGATGCATCAGCGCATCTTCAAATATATAACGGTTTTTTCCTTTGGTGCCTATCTCGGCATATTTGATTAAAAAGCTCTGATACTGCAAAGCATCGCCCTCCTGTTTGTATGTTATCAGTATCTCCTGAACCGCCTGAGCACCGGCAGCAACTCTTCCAGACAGTCTGCGGCATAGTCCGCTTCCTCCGGCTCATTGTAGATGCCGAAGGAAAACCGGATCGTGGAATCCAGCAGATCCTTTCGGATGCCGATCGCCTGCAGTGTTCCGCTGATTGCCGGATGATTGGAGGAGCATGCTGACCCGGAAGAAACATAAACGCCTTTTTCTTCCAGCGCATGCAGCAGGACTTCCGCCCTGACGCCTTCAAACGACGCGCTTACGACATGCGGTGCGGAATCCGCCCCGCGTTCGGAATTGACCGTAACGCCCGTCATTGCTTCCAGACGGTCGATCAGGCGGTCCTTTACAGCTATCATTCGCGACTCGATCTCCGCATGTTCCTTTCGGTACAGCTCGGCAGCAAGACCCATTCATGCGATCCCGGGAACGTCCTGGGTGCCGGACCGGCGGTCTTTCTGCTGTCCG
>JAFPHE010000086.1 GCA_017388745.1 Lachnospiraceae bacterium
AAAGCAAAAAACATCAAAGCCTGCGCGGCGCAGATCGTCCGTGACCATGGCGGGAAGGTACCTTCCGATCTGGAGAGCCTGACCGCGCTTGCGGGCGTGGGGCGTAAAACTGCCAATGTCATCCGCGGCAATGTCTATCAGGATCCGAGTATCGTTGTGGATACGCATGTAAAGCGGATCAGCAGACTGCTCGGCCTGACGGATACGGATGATCCGACAAAGGCTGAATTTGAATTGATGGATATTCTTCCGAAAGATCACTGGATCCTTTGGAATATCGATATAATCACACTCGGAAGGACGATCTGCATAGCAAACCGTCCGAAATGCAGCGAGTGTTTTCTCCGGGAATACTGCCCTTCTGCCGGCATAAGCAGCAGAAAAAAGGCAGGACCCGGCATCCGCAAACGAGAGGAGAGTGGTAAAGAATGAGTCCAAACACCAGAAAGGTCATGGCAGCAGTGATCGCATTGATCCTGGTCGTTGCCATGGTATTACCGGTGGCGTTGTCCGCACTTAGATAATGGATGGATATAGTTGTTACCGGCTTTGCCGGATCAGACGGCAGCTGTAAAATATATCAGAACATGGATTGCCGGAAGAAGCTTCTGAAGAGATATTCAGAAAGCTTTTTTGGCATATCATTTTTTGATGTTTCCGCCGCTCCTCCGGATGTTCCCGGGGAGAGCCGGAGCAGACTGGAAAAGCGTTTCGCTGAGATGCATTCGCTCGGTCTTGCCGACTCGTCTGAAAACGGCGGTGTGCTGGCCGCGTTATGGAGAGTTCTGAAAGCAAACCGGATGGGCGGTTGTTATGATCTCGGAAAGATCCCTGTTCTGCAGCAGACGATCGAGATCTGTGAAACATTCGGGCTGAACCCCTACAGGCTCTGTGCGCCTTCGTGCCGGATCTGGCTGACGGAAACAGCCGGAGAGATCATGGGTGATGCTGCCGGTGCCGGAATGCCCTCGGCTGTGATCGGATATACAGCGGAGGGCGCCGCCATTAACAGAACAGACACAGAAGTTCCGTCGTCGCTCAGACGACCTGAAAAAGATGAGCTGTACAGGATCCTTCCCGAACAGCTTCCGCATAAATAAACAGAAAGGATATTAAAACCATGACTGAAAAAATACTGACGATCCTGGAGAAGAATGCCCGGATCAAGACAGATGATCTTGCAAATATACTCGGCGAAGACCCGGTAAGGGTCAGACAGGAAGTGGAGAAGCTGGAATCCGACAAGGTCATCTGCGGATATCACACGCTGATCAATTGGGACAAGATCGGA
The DNA here is from genome assembly GCA_017388745.1 of Lachnospiraceae bacterium. Lineage (GTDB taxonomy): Bacteria > Bacillota > Clostridia > Lachnospirales > Lachnospiraceae > Avilachnospira. Next base: position 1,292 of record JAFPHE010000086.1, read on the forward strand.
CAGGAGAAAGCCGATGCACTGATCGAAGTCAAAGTCACTCCGCAGAGGGGCGTGGGATTTGACCAGGTCGCAGAGCGGATCTGGCAGTATCCGGAAGTCAGCAGTATTTACCTGGTCAGCGGAAACTGCGATTTTGTCGTGCTGCTTCAGGGCAAATCCATGCGTGAGATCGCGATGTTCGTTTCCGAAAAGCTGTCCACGATCGACGGTGTTTTAAGTACGACGACCCAGTTTATCCTGAAGAAGTACAAGCAGGAAGGTTTTGTTGTGGACAGTCCGCGCAGGGATGAGAGGCAGGCAATATCATGAGAGACCCTCTTAACAGTTATATTGAGAAGATCCCGCCTTCCGGCATCCGTAAGTTCTTTGACATGGTTGCCGAAATGGACGATCCGGAGGTGGTGTCTCTCGGCGTAGGCGAGCCGGATTTTGACACACCCTGGCATATCCGCGAGGAAGGCATCTATGCGATCACGAAGGGCAAGACTTTCTATACCGCAAATGCCGGACTGATGGAACTCAGGAAAGAGATCGCCCGTTATACAAACAGGCATTACGGCATTGTATACGACCCCGCGTCGGAGATCCTGATCACGGTGGGCGGCTCTGAAGCGATCGACGCCTGCTTCCGGGCAATGCTGGACCGGGACGATGAAGTCATTATCCCGGAGCCCTGTTTTGTATCCTATAAGCCCTGTGCGGTAATGGCGGGCGCGGTTCCTGTCGTCATTGACCTGAAGGAGGAAAACGAGTTCAAACTGCAGCCGGAGGAACTGGAGGCTGCGATCACGGATAAGACAAAGGTCCTGTTTATTTCGTATCCCAACAACCCGACCGGAGCTGTCATGAACAGGGAGGATCTGGAAAAGATCGCCGAGGTCGTTATCCGCCATGACCTGTTCGTTCTTACGGATGAGATCTACTCTGCCCTGAACTACAGCGACGAAGAATTCGTCAGCATCGCTTCCCTTCCGGGCATGAGGGACAGGACGATCGTAGTGAACGGCTTTTCCAAGGCATTTGCAATGACCGGATGGAGATTGGGTTATGCAACAGGCCCGGCAAGAGTCATCAAGCAGATGATGAAAGTGCACCAGTTCGCGATCATGTGTCCTCCGACGCTTTCGCAGTACGCTGCGATCGAGGCTTTAAGAAACGGCGAAGAAGACGTCGAGTATATGAGAAACGAATATGACCAGAGGCGCCGGTTCCTTCTGAAGAGATTCGAAGAAATGGGGATCCCCTGTTTTGAAGCCAAGGGCGCTTTCTATCTCTTCCCTTGCATCAGGAAGTTCGGCATGAGTTCCGATGAGTTCGCAGAACGCATCCTGAATGAACAGAAGCTGGCTGTCGTTCCCGGAAGCGCATTCGGCGCATCGGGCGAAGGTTTCCTGAGAATATCCTATGCATATTCGCTGCGTGACCTGAAACGGGCAGTGGAGCGTATTGAGGCTTTTGTAACTAAACTGCAGCAGTAGGTGGAATGAATAAAGCGATCGACGTAAGAAACGTCACAAAAGTATATCGTCTTTATGACAGACCGGCAGACCGCCTGAAGGAATCCTTAAGCATCCGCAAGAAGAACTACCATAAGGATTTCCACGCTCTGCGGGATGTCTCTTTTGACGTGGAAAAAGGACAGTCTGTCGGGATCATCGGTACGAACGGATCCGGCAAATCGACGATGCTGAAGATCATTACGGGCGTTTTGACGCCCACCGACGGGGAAGTTGAAGTCCAGGGAAAGATCTCGGCGCTGCTCGAGCTGGGTGCCGGATTCAACATGGAATACACCGGCATCGAAAACATCTACATGAACGGGACCATGATGGGCTTTACTAAGGCCGAAATGGATGAGAAGCTTTCCGAGATCCTGGAGTTTGCCGATATAGGCGAGTTCGTGTATCAGCCGGTCAAGTCATATTCTTCCGGTATGTTCGTGCGTCTGGCGTTCGCGCTGGCGATCAACGTGGATCCGGAGATCCTGATCGTGGATGAAGCCCTGTCTGTCGGAGACATCTTCTTTCAGGCAAAGTGCTATCATCGCATGGATGAACTCAGGAAAAAGGGAACGACGATCCTGATGGTAACGCATGACATGAGCTCAGTACTCAAGTACTGCGATAAGTGTATCCTGCTCAATAAAGGCGAGAAGGTCGCGGAAGGCAGGCCGGGAGAAATGGTGGATCTGTATAAAAAGATCCTTGCCGGCCAGTATGACCAGCTTGAGGAAATGATGAACGAGCGGGAGGCCGCCAATGCCGTATCCGGAGGCGGACATCCTGTGCATGATGTCCGTAACATGCCTGCGGATCCCGACGGAAGCCTGATGAGGGCATCCATGACCGTCAATCCCAATGTCAGCGAATACGGGAACGGGAAAGCGGAGATCTATGATTTCGGTATTCTCGACAAGGACAGCCGGCTGACCAATCTCGTCCTGAAAGGGGAACGCTTTACGATCAGGGAAAAGATCCGCTTTTTCGATACGATCGAAGCTCCGATCTTTACCTATACGATACGCGATAAAAAAGGCAATGATCTGTCCGGAACGAACACGATGTTTGAAGGGCAGAATATCCGCAGCGTGCATGCAGGCAATGAGTATGAAGTGGAGTTTACGCAGCAGATGGATCTGCAGGGCGGAGAATACCTGATCAGCATGAGCTGCACCGGATTTGAACAGGGCGAGCATGTGGTCTATCACAGGCTGTATGACCTGCTCAATCTGACGGTCATCTCCAACAAGAACACCGTGGGGGTCTTTGATATGAATTCACGCGTAAAGACCCGCTTTATTGAACAACAGTAGTTATGAATACTTTTACGTATGAACTGATCGAACAACTGGACGCCCATAAGGGAGATGCGGATTCAGAGCTGTCCGTCCTCGGAAATACCCGGGACAGCCGTTATTACTATGCGCTTTCTCCGGACCGCGTGAACGTGCTGGAGAGTTTTCCATGGGACAGGGAGATGAGAGTCCTTGAGATCGGAGCGGCTTACGGAGTATATGCCGGCCTGGCCGAAAGGACCGCGCAATGGGACATCACGGATCCTGCGGAAGAGGAACTGGAGGTCGTAAAAAGAAGATATCCGGACCTCACCGGAGGAGCCGGACCTTTGGTCAGACTTCTGAAAGAAGGCGAAGCCCGTACGGATCTCTATGATGTGGTCGTGCTGCCCCTGTGCGGCGGGATCCGGACGGAAGAAGACCGGGATCCCGAAATGACGGTGCGGGAGGCAACCGGCTATGTGAGAACGGGCGGAATACTGATCGTTGTCGCGGACAACCGGGATGCTCTGCGTTATGCCGAAGGAGAGACACCTGAAAAAAACGCGCTGTTCCTTGATCCGCAGTTGATCGGAAAGCTTCGCAGGGAACTTCCTTTCGGAACTTCCCGGGTATTTTATCCGCTGCCGAATGCCGCATTTGCGCGGAATATCCATTCAGAGACACGGCTGCCCGGAGCGGGTGATTTTAAAGGCATTTCGGAAAACTTTCTTTCTGAAAGCTATGCCATGAGCAATGAAGAGATGCTTTACGGGCGCCTGAGCGATGCAGGCGTTTTTGAACAGTTTGCCCCGTCATTTCTGCTGATCCTGGAGGGAAAAGGTGCTGAAGGGGATACCGGAAAACTGATAAACAGGATGCCGGTATACACCCGGTACAACAGAAACAGGGATGATGCGTTTGTCCTTAAGACCGAGATGTTTGAGGATGAAAACGGGACTGTGCGTTCCGTCCGCAAGACAGCACTTTCTGCCGCTGCCAATGCCCATGTGGATAGTTTCCTCAGGAAATGCAGTCTGCTTCGAAAGACGACGGATCCGAAGATCACGATCCCGGAACCGGCGATCGGAAAGACCGGAAACGGTTTTTCCTTTGCCGAATTTCCGTTTGTAAGCGGCAGGGATCTGGGAAAGCACCTTGCAGACATAATCAGAAACGGCAGGGCACCCGAAGAAGAGATCAGGAAGATGCTGGAACTGCTGACCGGCAGTGTCACGGGAGAGTGCCACAACCTGGACGGCCTTTTCGAGAACATCATGGTGCAGCCCGCCGGACAGGGCGGCAGCTTTGTTCTTCTGGATTATGAGTGGGTCTTTGACGAGGCGCAGGACCGGAGATACGTACAGTACCGGATCCTCAGCTACTGGTATGATACATACAAGGAGCAGCTCTACGGGTATAAGGATAAGAAGGAATATCTGGCGGCTTTCGGTATAGCGCCCGAATGGATCGGGGAACTGGAAGAAAAGGAAGCTGCTTTCCAGTCGTATGTCCGCGGAGGCAGGGATGACCTTGCCGGAGTATTCCGGAAAAAACGTATGACACCTGCTGACGTTAAAGCGCAGGAAGCGCGTCTTGCCGAGTTCACGGAATGGAACCTCCGGCTGCAGGATGAGATCGAAGAGCATAAGGCAGTCATAAGGAAAGAACGTGAGGTCGAACGCCTCAGCCAGAATCATATACGGAATATAGAAAAGATCAACGCACAGAGGGAAGCGGAGATCATACGGATGTCCGCGGAGCTTGAGCGTCTGAGGAAACATCAAAGCCTCGTAAGCCGGGCGGCAGACCGTGCTGTCCGTGCGCTCGATACCTGGGCGCCCGCGGAATCAAGAAAGCGCAAGCTGATCCATCTGGTGAAGAATACTGTCCGCCATCCTTTTGCCCAGTGCAGACTGTATTTTACACCGGAGGGAAGAGACTATATCGCCGGTGATTTCAATATCGGAGGCGAGTTTGCCGAGGGAGGCATCCTGACGATCCCCGGAACTGAAGATCCGCTCGTCTCGATCGTTATTCCCGCTTACAACCAGGTGGCTTATACTTACGCGTGTGTAAGGTCGATCATCGCCAATACGGACTTTGAGGAGACCCCCTATGAGGTGATCCTTGCGGACGACGTGTCGACGGATGCGACAGAAGAGATCGGCAGGTATATCCGGGGTCTGGTCATCAGCAGGAACAGTTCCAACATGGGCTTTCTGAAGAACTGCAATCAGGCTGCGGAAAAGGCGCGCGGAAAGTATATCTTCTTCCTCAATAATGACACAAAGGTCCATAACGGGTGGCTGAAGAGCCTGACAGATCTGATGGATTCGGATCCATCGATCGGACTTGCGGGGTCCAAGCTGGTCTATCCGGACGGCAGGCTGCAGGAAGCGGGCGGAATTATCTGGTCCGATGCTTCCGGCTGGAATTACGGGCGCCTGGATGATCCGGACAAGCCGGAATACAATTATGTCAAGGATGTGGACTACATATCCGGAGCGGCCATCATGATCTCCGTCAGCCTTTGGAAAGAGATCGGCGGCTTTGATGAGCGTTTTGCACCGGCTTACTGTGAGGATTCGGACCTTGCATTTGAAGTGCGCAGGCACGGGAAGAGGGTCGTTTATCAGCCCGCATCCGTCGTGACGCATTTCGAAGGCATCTCCAACGGAACGGACGTGACCGGAACCGGCCTCAAGAGGTACCAGGTCGTCAACCAGCAGACGTTCCGCGAAAAGTGGGCGGAAGAACTGAAGAAGCAGTCCGTCAATACCGGCAACCCGGATCCGTTTAAGGCCAGAGACCGCTCGCAGCACAAGCCCTGCGTCGTGGTCGTGGATCACTATGTGCCCACCTGGGACCAGGACGCGGGTTCCAGAACAACGTATCAGTATATCAGGATGTTTCTCAGGAAAGGTTTCAACGTCAAGTTTGTCGGCGATAATTTCCTGCATGAGGAGCCTTATTCATCTGCGCTGGAGCAGATGGGCGTGGAGATCCTCTACGGTCCCGAATACCAGAACAACATACTGGAATGGTTCCGCAAAAACAGCGCCAATATCGATTTCTGCTATCTGAACAGACCGCATATCGCTGTCAAATATATTGATTTTCTGAAGGAAAACACGGATATCAGATGCATTTTCTACGGACATGATCTGCACTATCTGCGTCTTCTCCGTGAATATGAACTGTCCGGTGAGATCCGTAAGAAAAGGGAATCCGATTACTGGAAGAGCGTGGAGTTCTCTGTCATGGAGAAGGCGGATATGGTGTATTATCCGTCACAGACGGAGATCGATGCTGTTCACGCATTCCATCCCGAGATCCGGGCAAGAGCGATCACAGCCTATCTGTGGGATGAGTTCCCGGATATCAGTGAAAGTCCGGAGAGCTACGGCGAAAAGAGGGATATGCTGTTCGTCGGCGGCTTCAAGCATCCGCCGAATGCGGACGCCGTCCGGTGGTTCGGAGAAAAGATCTGGCCGTCTCTGCATGAAAAACTCCCGGGCGCACGTTTCCTGATCGCAGGTTCGGGGGCGGATGAAGGGATCCTTGCCATGGCGTCCGAAGACAGCGGGATCGATGTGCTCGGCTTTGTATCCGACGAACGTCTCAGAGAGCTTTACCGCAGCTGCAGGCTGGTCGTGGTTCCGCTCCGGTACGGCGCAGGCGTAAAGGGTAAGGTCGTTGAAGCGGTTTATAACGGCTGTGTCGTCGTCACGACGGCAGTCGGTGCAGAGGGAATACCCGAGGCTGAGACCGTCATGAAAGTGACCGGAGGAGATCCGGCGGGGACGGCGGAACAGGCAGCCAAAGCGGAGCAGGCATTTACGGAAGCGGTCCTTGAACTGTATGGATCCGATGAAAAATGCGCCGGGATGAGCCGCGCCTGCGGCGATTATATCCGCCGCCACTACAGCCTGGAAGCAGCATGGGACGTGATCCGGGAGGACTGGCAGTGGACGGCAGAGAACTGATCCGCACCAGGCTGACGGATCTGGACCGGATGGCGTATGAGCGCGGGATACTGAGATGCAGCGGTTTTCTGAGCTATGCCGAACAGTCAGAATACCATCAGATGGATCGAAGCGGCATGTTCCGCACTTCCGTCCATTTCCTTGATGGCGGATATGAAGATGCCGAGAGAGCGGCTGCGTTCTTCCTTCCCGACTATATGGAACGGGAAGACGCCGCGGCTTCGGAGATCGCGGCGATAAAAGCATCCGCCGTCAATGACCGTTTTGCGGATGAACTTACGCATCGTGATTATCTGGGTGCACTGATGAATCTGGGCATCGAGCGGGACTGTATCGGGGATATCCTGACCGAAGGCAGCAGCTGCTTTTTTTTCTGCAGCATGGAAATGGCGGATTATATCACGGAAAACCTGCTTCGTGTAAAGCATACGTCTGTCCGATGCAGTAAGGCCGACAGGAATGCGCTGAATATCAGGCAGGAGCTGGAAGAGCTGCAGGTGAATGTTGCCTCTGAAAGGATCGATGCCGTCATTGCCGCGTTATACAGAATATCGAGGCAGAAGGCAGCTCAGCTGATAGAAGCAGAGCATGTCTTTATCAACGGCATTGCGGTAACGTCGGCAGGAAAACAGATGAAAGAAGGAGACCGGATATCCGTCCGCGGTCACGGAAAGTTTATCTATGACGGGGTCGGAGGCAGCAGCAGGAAAGGACGTCTGTACGTTTCGCTGCGGCGTTTTGTCTGATCCGGTCTTTGCCCGGCATGGAAGGAGCCATAATGATCAAACAAGCAGAACTAATACTGGACGAACTGACTGCCCGCTATCCGGTGCTTCAGCCGGTGCGGGGAGACATTGCTGCCGCATATGAGATCCTGAAAGAATGTTATGACGGCGACCACAAACTCCTTATCGCAGGCAACGGCGGTTCATGCGCGGACAGTGAACATATCGTAGGCGAGCTGATGAAGGGTTTCCGCAAAAGCCGCCCTTTAAGCGAAGAACAAAAGAAAGCGATCGCGGAATTTGACCCGGATCATGACCTTTCATGGACCGGAAAACTGCAGCAGGGGCTGCAGGCGATCGCATTGACTGGCCATCCTGCACTGAGCACTGCTTTTGCGAATGATGTGGATGCGGACTTTATTTTTGCCCAGCAGGTGCTGGGATACGGCAGACCGGGCGATGTCTTTCTCGGGATCACGACGTCCGGAAACAGCAGGAACATCCTGAAAGCGGCGGCTGTCGCAAAGGCTGCCGGAATGAAAGTGATCGGGCTTACCGGCCGTGACGGAGGACGGCTCAACGCGGCGGCGGACCTGATGATCATCGTCCCGGAGCAGGAGACATTCAAGATCCAGGAGCTGCATCTGCCGGTCTATCATGCGCTGTGCCTGATGCTGGAAGAGACCTATTTTGGATAAAAGACGGAATGAAACACTGTTTTGCGATAAGTGCATATGGTAATTCTCCGTATCTGGAGGATTGTATCCGATCACTCAAAGATCAGTCTGCGGGTGAGCCGGTGATCGTTCTGTGTACGTCTACGCCGGATCCTTTTTTAGAAGAGATGGCGCTGAAATACGGCATCCCATATCATGTCAGGAACGGCGCAAGCTCCCTCAAAGACGACTGGAACTTTGCCGTTGAAACGGCAGTCCGGGAGACCGGGGCTGAGCTGGTGACGGTCGCGCATCAGGATGATCTGTATCACAGGGATTATCTGAAGGCGCTGAAAGCCGCTTACAGCCTGTATCCGGACCTGATCGTCTTCTGTACAAGGTACCGGACGATCAATGCCCTGTCCGAACCTGTTTCGGGCAAGGCGGAAGCGGTCAAGCGTCTGCTGAGATTTCCGCTTCGTCTTCGCAGGGCGGCTGACAGGACGGTGATCAAAAGGGCGGCGCTGGTATTCGGAAACTCGATCGGATGCCCGACATGCACTTACAATATTGCCGGAACGGGGCTCCCGCTCTTTTGCAATGATTATCATTTTGTGATCGACTGGGATACCTTGTGGCGCCTCGGCGGGATGCCGGGCAGATTTGTCTGTCTGGAAAAGGAACTGCTCGATTACCGTGTCCATGACCAGGCAGAGACAAAAAAGAACATAGAAAACCATGTAAGGGAACAGGAAGAGATGGAGATGTTCGGCAGGATATGGCCGCGTCCGGTCGCCCGGTTCCTGATGCATTTTTATAAAAAGGCATATACGGCATACGGCTGAGACACGGAGGCTGTTTCGGGGATGCCGGCTTTGCCGGCACGGCAGGGAGCTTAAAGCAGGAGTCAGATGCGGGCACTGATCGAGATACTGACAAGAGAAGAAAATGTAAGGATGCAGTACGAGATCCTGATCATGCTGTGCGCATTTTCCGTACCCGCACTTAAGACAGGAAACCGGAAACACCTCGCTGCCATATGGGCGGCAGAGGCACTGGTCTTCATCTATCTGCACAGAGTGCTTCTTCCGTTTGCTGTCTCCGGTGCATATGTTTATCTGATCGCAGGCATCATCTGTATGATACTGAAAGCAGATATCCGCGCATTCGGACTTCCGCTTCGTGCACTGAAGCAAAAAGCGGAGGTCTGTCTGGAACGTCCGAATGTCCTGTATACGCTGGTGCCTCTCATTATCGTGATGATCCAGGTCTGCCGGATCAACATTGCGATCGACTATGATTCCCTCCGGTACGGACTGCGTTCGGATGTTCTGCTTACCGGCGGGCACGGGATCAGGGGCTTTTTTGAGAATACCGGTCTCGTGAATCTGGTATACACCTATCCGAAGGGTTTTGAGCTTCTGACAAGGCCGCTGTACTTCGGACATACCTATGCATTTGTTCTCTGTGTAAATATCTGGGTCCTGATCCTGGTCCTGCTGTTTGCGGGTTCGATCACCGGACTCATCACCGGATCCCGCAGGGCGGAAGTGCTGACGGCACTTCTGCTTTCTCTGGTTCCGGGCATTACCAACATGTCCGTGACCGCAAAGAGCGATCTGATCACACTGCTTTGCCAGCTGGTCTTTCTTTACTGCGCGGTCCGTTTTCTGAAAAACGGCAGAACGGACGAAGGAGGACCGACCGACGGCGAACTGACCGGTGCCGGTCTTGCGGCGCTGGCCGCCAGCTATGCCTTTAAACCGACCGCGCTCGTCTTTTCGTCGCTGCTCGGGATAAGCGTGCTGGCAGTATTGCTGTTTTACGGAAAAACAGATGGACGGAAGATACGCTTGGATAAAAAGGGTGTCAGGGTCCTGATCCCCTCCTTGGCTTTTCTGGCTGTGATCACATTCAGGACATATGTGATCACCGGAATGCCGTTTACGAGTGTGTTTACCGGTGTTTTTGAAAAGCTCGGAATGGAACTGAAATATCCGTTCCGGATCCAGCCTGTGAGCAGCAAAGCGCCGGAAGGACTGGTGAGCGTCCTCCGTTTCTACTTTGGACGTGTCGGACGGTTTCTGTTCTGCCCCGTCGGAGAGGACATGCTTCACGTGCAGATGGCGTGGGGCGGGCTTGCTTTTACGCTGATGCTGTTCCTTATTCCTCTTTCCTGCCCTGAAACCGCGGGTTATATGGAAGAGTTGAACCGCCTCAGAAAGATCGGGTCAGACCCGGACCGGGCGGCCCTTCCGGAGGACGAAGGTGAGTTCAGCGCTGCAGGCTATCGGCTGGCCGTGACAGTTACCGCTGTGATGGCGGTATCGCTGCTGGTCACGCTCTATATGCTGTATCAGATCGACGGCAATTATTACATGCTGTTATACGCGCTTGTGATCATCACCGGCTGTTCAGGCGTTTATACCCGTGCGGCAATGGAGACCTCTCCGCTCGGCAAAAACCTTCCGGTCAGATTCAGCGCCCGTTATGGAAGGGCACTGATCCTGCTGTCCGGAGTAATGATCTATTTCACTGCGTTTACCGGCTGGGCAGGACCTGTGGGTCTGACGCCTGTCGACCCGGTCAACCGGGGATACTATAACCACGAGGTCGAATACGGCCTCTTTGACCCGCTGCACTGGGACAAATCCGTGCGCGTCATTGCTTTTGCCGGAGAGCCGGAGTGCTACCTTCTGAAAGGCAGGGTCGAAAGCTGGGTGGATATTGACGGCAGCGGCGGCAATGTCTATCTGACAGATACCAAACTGAATATCTTCAAGGAATACTGCAGTTTTGCGGATATTGACTATATTTATGCGGATCTTGCTTTCCTTAAGGACCGTGAGGACGAACGCCGCCGGCGCGCAGACACCCTGTTCAGATATATGCTGGAGGACGGGGATTTTGAAGAAATCGTGCTGGCAGAAAACAGTTCGGGCAGAGTCTTTGCCAGGGTCGATAAGGATCGTATGCGTCAGGAATGGGAGATCCCGCTTTCAGATGAAAAGGCAGAACGTACCGCCGCTCAGTGCGCATGGTTTGAGAGCATTGGCGGATACAGGTGATGGATGGGCTGAAAATGCAGCAGGAAAGTAACAACAACCGAATACCTTCCCTGGTCACGGAGTGCATCCTTCTCCTTCTGATCGCGGCGTTTGCGTTTTGGGTCAACAGAGATATAAAGATCCGCGGCCTGTACATGGACGACCTTTATATGTGGTCCTGCTACGGTGAACAGAGTATCTGGGAATTTGCTTTTCCGATCGGAACCTCGACCCGGTTCAGACCGGTGTACTGGCTGGCGACTTACCTGCAGATGATGATCGTCGGGACACATGTTTCCCGGTTCGTGGCGTTCAACATCGTCTGCAATATCGCGGCAGCCTGGATGCTGTTCTATATGGCAAAAAAGCTGTCGGAATGCCGGTATGTTGCTGCAGGAGTGTCCATCTGCTATCTGGCGTCCCGTTTTGCTTATTATCAGATCGGGCAGGCTCTCGGACTGATGGAGACGATGGCTCTTGTCATGGCGATCCTTATCCTGTATCTGCTGTACAGATATATGCAGGGGGACCGTGACAGACCGGTTTCCGTACGGCCTGATATGAGGGACAGAAAGACCGGGTATTTTGCCGCAGCACTTATTCTTTACTTTCTGCTGGCTTTTACGCACGAAAGATATATCAGCCTGTTTCCGATGTTTTATTATGTCCTTACGGTCAGGCTCCTGCATCAGCAGGCACATAACGGGACACGGAAGCACTGGCAGCGGAACCATGCCGGCGAGTGGGCTGCGCCCGCAGTGGTACTGGCGGCGATCATTTTGATCCGAAGCTTTGCGATCGGCAAAGCGCTCCCCGCGGGCACGGGCGGGACGGAAGTTACTGAGACATTCCGGATCTCCGAGTGCATCCGGTATGCCTTCAGCCAGATCCTTTATATATTCGGTGTAAATGACGGACCCGAGCACCTGAACGGGCTCCCCTGGGATCAGACGCCGCCGCTCATCAAGCGCTGTACAAAGTTCAGCGTGCTGCTGATCGGACTGATCTGCATCGCGTTTGCCATACTGGTCCTGCGAGAGATCATTCTGGCACACAGAAAAGACGGGACCGAGGCGCAGGGATATGCCGCCCGTTTCCGCAAACATGCAGAGACCTGCATCCTGTTTGTTATGTTTATCGCTCTCTGCATCGGCTGTTCTTCGGTGACGATACGGGTAGAGATGCGCTGGATCTATGTGTCCTATGCAGCGGCGCTGCTTTTTGCGGCATATATGATCGGAGAGATCTCCGAAGGTTTCAGTCCCGGTACCGGCCCGGACGGGGAAAGCGGGGGGATCACCCTGCCCCGTGTTCTGGCAACACTGCTTTTTGCCGGTTACTGCATACTGAGCCTCAACTGCAATCTTTTTTACCGCACCTGTTACCCGAAGCTGTATTTCTGGCCGAACCAGCTTCGTATGAATTCGCTTGCCGCTGAGACCATAGACAAATACGGAACGGAAGGGATCTTCGGTAAGGACATTTATATCCTTGAGAACACATATGAAATGACCGACTTTTATGCACGGACATTTTTTAAGCCGTACGATCCGGAAAAAAAGGCGGAAGGGACCAGGGTCATATTCGCGGACAGTCTTTCAGATGTCCCGGCCGGTGATGTTCTTTCCGGCAAAGCGCTTGTGCTGAAGGAAGTCCCGGAAGAAAACGCTTACAGGGATCTGACGGAAGAGATCATAAAAAACGGTCAGATACCGGGAGATATGCTCGATGCAGTTTCATGAAAGGATCAACAAAATCAAATACGGCCTGATCCCGGTCCTGGGACTGCTGTTTCTGCTGTGGTATATCCGCTCAGCAGGCGCTGATGTGGTCTATTCCGACTACATACGCATCATAGATGAGTATCTGCCGGATGTGTCGGATCTGTCGAGGCTCCTGGTACCGGATATCCTGACGCGTATCCCGGCATCTTTCGCTGCCCGGGCCTTCAATGTAAGGACGTTCGGTTTTTCGGTCACTTTTGACCGTATGTTGACACTGGCAGGCATGGGGCTGATCGCTCTGGTGCTTTATACCTATATGTACCGCCACAGGATCGGCTTCTTCTGGCAGCTTGTGACAGGGATTATCCTGTTTTCCCTGAATAAATGGGAGATCCTGCTTAACGGTACCGCCTGGGCACATGTGGTATCGTTCGGGCTGTTTTTTTTGAACTATCAGCTGCTTGACCTGCTCTGGACGGGCGAGGCGGACGCGAAACAGGAACTGATGCTGATGCTGATGCCGTTTTTATGGCTGCTGTTTGCGGGAGAGTATATTGCTTCCTATGCATGCACGATGATCCTGATCTGCCTGCTGGGCATTCTGACAGGAGGAGCAAACAGCTGGGCGGGAAAAGGCGAAAAGGGAATGTTTGTCGGTATACTTGCAATGACGCTCGCAGCGCTCCTGCTTTATATGCTGAGCCGTCATTACGCCGTGTGGGAACATGCCGGAGCCGCGGATACCGGCCTTAAGGAACTGGTGCTTTCACAGCCCTGGTTTCTGCCGCGCTTTTTCATAAAAACCTTTGCGGGGACCGCTGTCGGGCAGGAAACGCTGCAGGCGTTCTTTGCCGGCGGAAGGGCGCTGCCTGATACCGCAGTGATGGCGGCGGGCATGATCGTCCTGGCAGCATATGTTTTTGCATTTATTCTGTATTTCGCGGGAGATATGCTGGAGAAGACGGTGTTCCCGCTGATCCTGCTGATCTCGGGACTGATGAACCATATCCTGGTGACGGCAGGCAGATGGATCTTTCTGCGTGAGGATTATGCTTTGAGCTCCCGTTATGCCGGACAGTTCATGATCGGGATCATCGGGATACTCATTGTCTTTGCCCTCTACGGAAGGGAAGACAAGCGCGTTAAGCGAAGGGCGGCACAGCGCAGGAAAAAGCGTATCGTGGCTGCGGCGGCCGCTGTTTCGGTTTTCATTGCGGCGGGAAACTGTTATACTACTTATCAGGAGATCAGGAAAGCTCCCTACAGGGAAGCAAACTATGAAAACATGGCGGCAGCGCTTCTGAGTTATGAAGGCCATACCGAGGAGGATCTGTGCCGCATCATGGAATGGCATAAGGATCCGGCGGTGCTGTACCGCGCGATCGGTATCCTGGAAGAAAACAGGTTCAATGTGTTCAGGGTGCCTGTTTTCGAAGAAGGCGCGGAAAACGCCGGCTGAATAAAGCAACGGAGGAATAAGAGGACATGAAGGTCGTAATTCTGGCAGGAGGACTCGGCACACGCATCAGTGAAGAAAGCCATCTGAGACCAAAGCCCATGATAGAGATCGGCGACAAGCCGATCCTCTGGCATATCATGAAATACTATTCATCCTTTGGATATCATGATTTTATCATCTGCGCAGGATACAAGCAGTATGTGATCAAGGAGTATTTTGCGGATTATTTTCTGCACAATTCGGATGTTACCTTTGATCTGGCGAATAACGGAATGATCATTCACAACAACAATTCCGAAAACTGGAAGGTCAGCGTTATCGACACCGGTCTGCACACCATGACCGGCGGCCGGGTGCGCAGGATACGCGAATATGTGGGGGATGAGAGTTTCATGCTGACGTATGGAGACGGGCTTTCCAACGTCGACCTTAAAGCGCTTGAGGAGTTTCACCGCGCTCACGGAAAGACCGCTACGATAACGACAGTCAACATTTCCGAGCTGAAGGGAGTACTGGAAGCAGACAGCAATGGTATGATCACATCGTTCAGAGAAAAGGAAGACTGCGACGCTTCGCTGATTAACGGCGGATTTATGGTATTTAACAAGGAAATATTCAACTATTTGGATGATGATTCGACTATACTTGAAAAAGATGCACTTGAAAAGCTGAGCCGTGAAGGCCAGCTGATGGGATACTATCATCCGGGCTTCTGGCAGTGCATGGACACACAGAGAGAAAAGAAAAAACTGGAAGAACTCTGGGCAGACGGCACCGCACCATGGAAGGTATGGTAAGGGGGTATTATGGTCAGTTTTGAAGAACTGAAAGCGTTTTATCGGGGGAAAAAAGTCCTTGTGACCGGGCACACCGGCTTCAAGGGGAGCTATCTGACCGTTCTTCTCGGGCTTCTCGGAGCGAAGGTATACGGATATGCGCTGAAAGCGGGGACAGATCCCTGCCTGTTTGATATCCTTTACGGAAGCGGTGTGTCATCCCGTTCCGAAACACAGCTTCATGTCAGGCTTCCCGGAGGCCAGTCGCCGGTGGAAAGCATCTCCGAAAGCCATATCGCGGATATCCGGGACATGGATGAACTGGAAGCATTCTATAACCGGACTGAACCTGATATCGTACTCCATCTGGCGGCACAGCCGATCGTACGGGAAGGTTACCGTATCCCGCGCGAGACTTATGAGATCAATGTGATGGGGACAGTGAACCTTCTGGAATGCGTGCGCCGCAATCCATGCTGCCGCTCATTCCTGAACGTCACTACCGATAAGGTCTATCTCAACGAAGAAAGACCGGATTATGCCTACCGGGAGGAGGATAAACTGGACGGGTATGATCCTTACGCCAATTCCAAGTCCTGTTCGGAGCTTGTGACGCACAGCTACAGCAGTTCGTTTCTGAAAGCTGCCGGCGTTGCTGTTTCCACAGCCCGTGCCGGAAATGTGATCGGAGGAGGCGATTTCAGTCCCGACCGTATCATTCCCGACTGCGTAAGGGCGGCAGTCAGCCGCAGGACGATCGTTGTACGCAATCCTTACAGCGTCCGTCCCTATCAGTTTGTGCTCGAACCGCTTTATGTTTATCTGATGATCGCCATGAAGCAGGCGGAGGATCCTTCATATGCAGGCTGGTACAATGTCGGGCCGGACACGGAAGACTGCGTGACGACCGGGAAGCTGTGCGATCTGTTTATGTCTTCCTACGGAGAAGGTCTTCGATGGGAGACGCCGGCTCAGCCGTCCGGGCCGCATGAGGCAGGCCTTCTTAAACTGGATAACGGCAAGCTGAAGAAGACGTTCGGCTGGAAACCGGTCTGGCATATGGACCGTACCGTAAGAGCGATCACCGACTGGACTAAGGCCTGGGTGCAAAGCAACGAAACTGCCAATGAGGAACTGATCAGGCAGATACACGAGTTCATGTTAACAGGAAGCATCTGAAATGAATGACTTTTTTAAAGATCTGAATGAAGCACAGGCCAGGGGGAAGATCCTTGAACTGGTAAGCGAATACTGTGATCTGTATCATAATACCGGAAAAGACAGGCCGTATAACGAAGGCGACCGTATACCGTACGCTGCGCGCGTCTATGATCATGACGAGATGGTCAGCCTGACGGACAGTGCGCTTGAGTTCTGGCTCACGATGGGAAGGTATACCGAGGAGTTTGAAAAGGGACTGGCGGCTTATATCGGCGTTCCCTTTGCGGATGTGGTCAATTCCGGCTCGTCGGCCAATCTTCTGGCATTTATGGCGCTGACAGCGCACCAGCTCGGGGACCGTGCGATCAGAAGAGGCGATGAAGTCATTACCGTAGCGGCAGGCTTTCCGACGACGGTGACTCCCATGCTCAATTTCGGCGCCGTTCCCGTATTTGTGGATGTGAAGATCCCTGAATACAATATCGATGCATCACAGCTTGAGAATGCGCTTTCCGATAAGACCAAGGCTGTCATGCTTGCACACACTCTCGGAAATCCGTTTGATCTTGCGGCAGTGACTGAATTCTGCAAAAAGCACGGTCTGTGGCTGATCGAGGACAACTGTGACGCACTCGGCAGCAGATATCTGCTGGACGGAAAGTGGGTCATGACAGGCGCCGCCGGTGATATCGGCACTTCTTCATTCTATCCGCCGCACCATATGACCATGGGAGAAGGAGGAGCAGTCTATACAAAGGATCCGCTGCTTCAGAAGATCATGCTGAGCATGCGTGACTGGGGCAGGGACTGTGTCTGCAGGTCCGGACAGGATAACCGCTGCGGACACCGTTACGACGGACAGCACGGTACACTGCCGGCCGGATACGATCATAAATATGTGTATTCCACTTTCGGATATAATCTCGGCATCAGTGACATGCAGGCAGCTGTAGGCTGTGCCCAGCTGAAGAAATTCCCGCGTTTTGTCGAAAGACGCAAGGAGAACTGGGCATTTCTGAAAGAAGCGCTTGCGGATACAGCGGACCGCATTATCCTTCCGGAGGCGGAAAAGGCATCGGATCCGAGCTGGTTCGGTTTCTGTATGACGCTGGCAGAAGGTATAGACAGAACCAAGGTCCTTAAGTATATCGAAGATCACGGCGTTCAGACCAGGCTTCTGTTTGCAGGGAACCTGACGAGACAGCCGTGCTTTGACAGTGTCCGGGGGGACGAAAGTGTCTATCGTGTCGTTGGCGGACTGACCAATACGGATATCATCACGGAAAGGACCTTCTGGATCGGCGTTTATCCCGGCATGACAGATGACCGCCTGGCTTATATGGCAAAGACGGTCCGCGAAGCAGTAAGGATGCAGTAAGCTTTCCGGAAAAGAAATCCGGCTTTGGTGATGATGCCGGCAGGAGGAAGTTTTATGGGAACGATCAAGGTTTATAATACCGTCCGGCTGAAAGAAGCGCAGGATGCCAGTCTGGAGATCCTGCTGGAGGTCGACAGGATCTGCAGGGCAAACGGGATCAAATATCTGATGGATGCGGGGACATTGCTGGGAGCAGTCAGGCATAAGGGCTTCATCCCCTGGGATGATGACGTTGACATCGCAATGACGCGCGAGAATTTTGACCGGTTTTTCAAAGTGGTCAGGGATGATACGGGAAATGCTCAGGACGGACTCCCGGATACCATGCAGCTCGTAATGCCTGACGAGTACAGGGGCGGCGAAGCATTCTATGATTTTACGCCGCGCATCATCTATCTCAATTCAAGACGCCGTGCGGAAACGCCGGAAACGGAGTTTTACGAGGGCAAGCTGAATCATCTGTGGGTGGATATTTTTATTCTCGACAATATCCCGGACAACGGGATCGCCGACGCCTGGACGCGGTTCCGCCAGAAGATGATCTACGGTTACGCCATGAGCCATCGTTTTCAGCTGGACATGGATAAATACAGCCCGTCAGACCGCCGCAAGGTCGGGATGCTGGTCCGCCGGGGCAAAAATAAGGACATGAAAGAGCTTTTCAGGGAACAGGAGAAGCTCTCACGCAAGTACAATGACCGCAGGACCGGGCGGATGTACTACTCCAACTATCAGCCCGATTATATGCAGGATACAGTGGAGCGCGAGTGGTCCGAACAGACCACGGAGCTCGAATTCGAAGGCCATATGCTTATGGCACCTGCCGAATATGATAAGGTGCTCCGGGTGATCTACGGCGATTATACCGTTCTTCCGCCCGAAGATCAGAGAGTTCCGTCCCATTCCGATGAGATCGAGGTCTATAAAGACGGCAGACCGCAGGAACCGATCGTCCGCTGATCACAGACCGGCGGCATTACAGACAGATACTGCTTCGGCAGCAGGTTTTGAAGGATTATGATGAAGTGTATCAGTGTGATCGTTTCCGTCTTTAATGAAGAGAAGGCGCTGGAACAGTTTTACGGGACAACTAAAAAGATACTGGATGATCTCGTGGACGGCAGACCGCAGAGCGGTGACGGGGCTCTTTGCTATCAGCTTCTGTTTGTAAACGACGGAAGCACGGACGGCAGCCGCCGGATCCTTGACACGTTCCGTCAGCAGGATCCCGCGCATGTTTCCGTGATAAGCTTTTCACGGAACTTCGGGCATGAAGCAGCAATGACGGCAGGACTTGATTACGCTGCCGGGGACTATCTGGTATTTATGGATGCGGACCTGCAGCATCCGCCCGCCCTGATCCCGGAGATCCTCCGGCGCTTTGAGGAAGGGTACGATGTGATCAATATGATCCGGACCAGGAACGAGACGGCCGGAGCAGCCAAAAACCTGACCTCGGATCTTTTCTACAGGCTGATCAACCGCATATCCGAGGTAAAGATGGAACCGGCGGCTTCAGATTTCTTTGCGATCGACAGGGCGGCGGCAGATGTCCTCAGGAACAGTTACAGGGAGAAAGTACGGTTTTTAAGGGGCTTCGTACAGAACATCGGGTTTGCAAAGACAACGATCAGCTATGAAGCCGCTGCGCGTGTTGCGGGCAGCAGCCATTACAGTTTGCGGAAACTCTGGAAGCTGGCGATGGATACGATCGTCTGTTTTTCCAATGTTCCGCTGAAGCTGGGGATCTATGCAGGTCTGCTTTCCGGTCTGCTGGGTGTACTGCTGATCATCTATACACTGTTTACCAGAAGCGGGGCGCCGAGCGGATATGCGACGATCGTCATCGTTTTATGCTTTATGTTTGCGGTGCTTTTTTTACTGCTCGGCATCCTGGGCGGGTACATTGCGATCATGTTCCGGGAGTTGCAGGATCGTCCTATCTATATCATAGAGAATATCAGTGACGGCATTGCGTCTGCGGATGAAGACGAGCCGGAGCTGTAAATACATATACGGAAAGAGGCGAAAGCAAGCATGGAAGAAACCAAAAGAAGGTGTCTTATCGTCGGAGGCGCACCGATCGAGGATTATGAACGGGTGCGGCATTACATCCGCAGGGATGATTATGTGATCTGTTGTGACTGCGGGCTGAAGCACAGGGAAGGCCTGGAAGTCGAACCGGATCTCATCACCGGTGATTTTGACTCTTATGAAAGACCTGAGACGGACGTGGAAACGATCGTACTTCCGACGGAAAAGGATGACACGGATACGGTCTATGCGGTCAGCGAAGCGCTGCGGCGGGGATTTGATGAATTCCTTCTTGTCGGCATGACCGG
>JAFPHE010000087.1 GCA_017388745.1 Lachnospiraceae bacterium
GATGCTTTGTGCAGCGGATCGGATCAGCCGGGCTTCCTATGCGGATGAGCTGGCAGGGATCTTCCCGACCGGATTCAGAGACTGATCAGGAAAACTTCACCAGAACAGAAAAATGCTTCCCGTAAAGCCGCATGGCTCATCGGGAAGCATTGTTTTACGTATGGAGTTTTGCCCGGATGCTTACCGGAGAACAGCGCCTGCGTTCTCGCGGTCGTAGATGACCATCCAGCTCTGGCCTTCGCGGTACAGCTTCATGGCGCTAACCATGGATTCTTCCGGAATGGCGATGCAGCCGTGGGTGTTCTCGCCGTTCACGCTGCAGTGGAGGAAGATGGCCGAACCCTTCCGCGGGATACCGTCAGGGTTGTAGCCGGAGTCGATGCAGTAGTTATAGTATCCGCCGTAGTTGATCAGATGCTCCGAAGACTCTTTCCGGAACTCGGTGAAGATATCGCTGCGGACAAAGCGGTTATACATGGGCGAATCGGAGTCCCCGTTCCAGTAATAGCGGTCATCGACCTGAATATAGTTGTCGGGGAAGCCTTCCTGCTTCGGCGAGATGCCGAAGGGGGTGTTCATGCGGAAAATGCCGACCGGCGTCTTGCAGTCGCCTTCCACTTCCTTGTACAGGCCGTTCTTGCCGTACATGGCGTTTGTTTCAAGAGCCTTGGTCCAGGAAGTGAGAGCGCCGTTTGTATCCGCGTCCCTGGTGTAGACGGACAGCGTGCCGTGGTCCTCGCTGCGTCCGCCTTCAAGCACCATCATCACCCTTGCGTCATCCGGGACCGCAGCATGAGCGGGATCGAATACCGCCGGCGCGGCAGCGGCGCCGGGGGCCTGGCTGATGACTGCCGCAGCAGCCTGTCCGGAGGATACGGACGGACCGCCCGGACCGATGGCGCTCTGCGTGGGCGTGATGGCCGACTTTCCGAGACCGCCCGCAAAAGCACTGAACGCAAATATACATACAGCAGCCGCAGCCGCCGGAACTACAAATCTGTTCATACGAAGCACATCTCCTCATGCGTTTTGTATTTATGCATCCATCATAGCACAGATTCCGTCTGATTTTTTTACGAAAAGCTTAATTCGGGCTTACGGCATTGTCTTGCTTAAGCCGTGACATTCATGTATACTTGGAACAATACATCCGGAAAGGCCCTTGAGGGCACAGTGAAAGAGGAAGAAATGAAATATATCGATACATTACAGGACGGCATGCACGTAAGCGGCGTATACCTCTGCAAGACAAAGACCATTGCCCTGACCAAAAACGGCAAGGAATACGGCAACATCACCCTGCAGGATAAGACAGGACAGCTCGAGGCAAAGATCTGGGATCTGAACAGCCCCGCCATCCGGGAGTTCGAGGCGATGGACTACGTGCAGGTCGAAGGCAATGTGACCATCTTCAATAACGCCAACCAGCTGAACATCCACCGGATCCAGGTGGCTTCCGAGGGGCAGTATGACCCGTCCGATTATTTTCCCGTATCGGAAAAGGACATCGACAAGATGAAAGAGGAGCTGCTCACGCTGATCCGCTCCGTCGGCAATCCGTATCTTCAGAAGCTTCTGGCTTCCTATTTTGAGGATCCGGTCTTCATGAAAGCATTTTCCAGGCACAGCGCCGCCCGTTCCGTACATCACGGATTTATCGGCGGACTGCTGGAGCATTCCTTAAGTGTCGCAACGATCTGCGACGATATCGCGGGGCATTATCCTTATGTGAACCGCGACCTGCTCGTGACCGGCGCGATCCTGCATGACATCGGAAAGCTTTCGGAGCTTTCCCCCTTCCCGATGAACGAATACACGGACGCCGGCCAGCTGCTCGGCCACATCATTATCGGCGCGCAGATGGTCAGCGTCAGGATCAGCCGCATCGAAGGATTCCCGAAGAAGATGGCCAACGAGCTCATCCACATGATCCTTTCACATCACGGGGAGCTGGAATACGGCTCGCCCAAGAAACCGGCGATCATGGAAGCGCTGATCTTGAGCTTCGTCGACAACATGGATGCCAAGGTGGAGACGATGTACGAGGCGATCAAAAACAAGCCGCCGGTCAATGCGGACGGCTGGCTCGGCTTCAATAAGCTTCTGGATTCCAACATCCGGAAGACGAGCGAGTGAGCTTTGACCCCTGCCGGACGATGAAATTTCTCAGAGATTTCAAGAAAGCACTTGTATTTTTGCATTTTTTTTAGTACTCTTATAAGTACTAGATTATGAGGTGGTGCTTGCTATGGGGTCAGATTTTACCGTTATCATCAATGAGTATATGCCGCTCAGAGAACTGGTGTTCACGACGCTGAGACAGGCGATCCTGAAGGGAGAGCTGCAGCCCGGCGAGAGGCTGATGGAGATCCAGCTTGCGGAGAAGATGGGCGTGAGCCGCACGCCGATCCGTGAAGCTATACGCAAACTTGCGAACGAAGGGCTGGTCACCATGATCCCGCGGAAGGGCGCGATCGTTGCCGGTATCTCCGAGAAGATGCTGAGAGACGTGCTCCGCGTGCGTATGGTCCTTGAGAAGATGGCATATGAGTATGCTTTCGAGAACATCACGGACGAAGCCATTGAGGATCTGAAGGCAGCAGAGCGGGGATTTGAGGCGGCAGTCGAGAGCAACGACCTCGTAGGCATTGCCGAAGCGGACGAGAAGTTCCACTTCATCATCTACGAAGCGGCGGGCAATGATAAGCTCATGGAGATCCTGACTACGCTCAAGGAGAATATGTACCGTTACCGCATGGAATATGCGAAGAACCGTGACATCCGCACAGATCTGATCGAAGATCACCGGGCGATCGTGAAGACGCTCGCGGAACGGGACGCGGAGTCCGGACTGAAACTGGTCGAGAACCATATCCGCAATCAGGAGAATGCGGTCATGGAGAGACTGAAGCAGGAATCAAAGAGCGTTGCGCGCTGATCCTCCTTATCGTATCTGAATACTGTATGAAAACAGCTGCAGGGCATCGCCTTACAGCTGTTTTTCATGAGTTGCCATATGCGGTCCGGGACCTTTGAGATCTTAAGCCCGGATCCTTTTTTATACCCGTGAAGCCGGTTCCCCGGCAGGAAGCGTCACCGTAAAGCGGGCGCCCTGTCCCGGTGCGCTTTGCAGTTCCACGGTTCCGTGATGAAGATCCGTGATCCTCCGTACGAGAGCGAGGCCCAGCCCGTTGCCTTCCGCGGAACGGGACTTATCGGCCTGGTAGAATTTTTCAAAGATCCGTGCCTGGTCTTCCAAAGCGATGCCGGGTCCCTGGTCGGAGACCGTGACCCTGACGCAGTCCTGCTCTTTTTTCAGCCGGATCCCGATCGTGCCGCCTTCCGGCGAAAAACGCACGGCGTTGTCGATCAGATTGTGCCAGACGTGGCCGAGGAGGTCCTGGCTGCCGGTGTATTCGCATTCCTCCAGATCAAGATCCAGTTCGATATGCTTCGCGGACCAGTCGTGTTCCGTATAGAGCAGTATTTCGCGGATCTGTTCATCGAGCGAAAAGGCCTCCGTACGGATATCCAGTTCCCTGTTCTCCACCCTTGAAAGCAGCAGGATGTTGCCGCTGAGGGCGGAGAGGCGCCGTGTACTGCTGAGGATCCGGTCGGTGTACTCGGACCTTTTTTCTTCCGAGAGATCTTTTTTCTGCAGCAGTGTCGCATAGCCTTCGATGGCGGCGAGCGGCGTCTTGAACTCATGCGAGACATTTTCCACGAAATCATTGCGCAGGATCTCTGTCTGCGAAAGCTCCTGGACCATGCGGTTGAAGTTGTGGGAGACGATCTTCATTTCCTTGATGGTGGAATAATCATCATCCAGTCTCACGTCAAAGTTGCCCCTCGCGACCTGCTGGGTCGCTTCGACGAATTCGTCGATCCTGCGGAAGATACGGCGTCCGGCGATCCTGCTGAACAGCGTGCCCAGACCGACGCTGATGCATGCGAGGATCAGGAAAGGCACGCCGTGCGGGTTGCCGGAGAGGATCTTATAATGATATAGCAGCAGCATGATCGTGATCGAGACCACCATGGTGAAGGTGATGATCAGGAAAATGTAGACAGTGAAAATCAGCGCCAGCCTCCAGGAAGTCCGTTCTTTCATCGGAGCACCCCCTTGTATCCGAGCCCGCGCACCGTGATGATCTCAAAGTCGGGAACGTCGCGGAAACGTTCGCGCAGCCGGCTGATGTGCACTTCCAGGGTGTGGGGGTCCGCATCCGAATCC
>JAFPHE010000088.1 GCA_017388745.1 Lachnospiraceae bacterium
AGTCGATGGTCTCCTTTAACGATAAGTGTGCGGCCGGCATCAAAGCGGACCGTGAGAAGATGCATGACAACCTTCATAATTCCCTGATGCTGGTGACTGCGCTCAACCCGTATATAGGATATGAGAATGCGGCGAAGACGGCGAAGCTTGCATTTAAGGAAAACATCTCCCTGAGGGAATCCTGCATCAAGCAGGGATTTCTGACGCCGGAACGCTTCGATGAAGTCTTCCGTCCGGAGAAGATGGTTTAAACAAACAGAAAAAAATCAAGCAGTAAAAAAGCAGCGGAGCGATGCCCGCTGCTTTTTGTCTGTGTTTTGCTTACTTATTGTTGTATCCGGTTTAACCGGGGGCAAAGAGATATACCGGGTCAGGTAGCGGTCAAGTGCACGTCTTTCAGAAATCGCCGGACGCCTTCCGCGGCTTCACTGACGGAGTCCAGGTTGTTGTCGCCGATACTGATCAGTTTGTTCTTTCCGTGGTAGTCACTGCCTGCGGTAACATAGAGCTCATATTTTTCGGCGAAGGAAAGCATCTCCTGCTGAAGCTTCGGGGTAAAACCGGAGTAATATGCTTCGACACCTTTCAGGCCTTCCGGGATCAGTCTGCGCAGACGTTCATCCATCTCTTCGCCGACGATGACTTCATCCCCGCTTCCGTAGGAAGGATGTGCCAGGACCGGGATGCCTCCGCTTGACGCGATCGCACGGATCGCCTCTTCCGGAAGCAGATAGATGTCCTTGAAACGCTTTTGATTGATGTATTCCTTGATCGCCTGCTTTCTGTTATTCGCATAGTGATGTTTGACCATCAGATTTGCAATATGGGGCTTTCCCGGATTGTCATTTTGAAGCAGTTCACTGATCTCCTCATCGCTGAAGACAAACCCGAACTGATCGCGCAGGAACTCCAGGCGGCCTTTGGTCTTTTTCATGCGGAATCCGTGGCCTTTTTCCACGATCGAGCGGATCGGCCAAGCACCGGGGTCATACCCGTAACCGAGGACATGGTATTTGCCCTTCGAGTCTTTGCAGGAAAACTCGACGCCTGTAATGAACCGCGGATCACCTTCTTTTAGCAGCGGAGGGATGACAAGGGCGGCTTTGATCGCGTCGTGATCGGTCACCGAAAAAGCATCCAGGCCGGCAGCACGGACGTTTGAGAGTATCTCTTCGGGCGTGTCGGTCCCGTCCGAGACAGTGGTATGCATATGCAGATCGATCTTTTCTATCTTATCCGGCATGAAGTAAGTCATCTCCTTTGCGATGTACTATAGATTGTAGCACAAACAGAAAAAAGGAGAAATCATGCGAAGCAAAATTCCTCCCTCTTTTTTGCGCGGATCGTATGGAACAGCGGCCGTGGTCAGTCCGAAAGATCCGTATCCGGAGTGATGCGGACCGTATAATCGGGATAGACTTCCCTGATCTCAGCTGTGATCTCCTCAAGACCTGTTTTCGGTTCGACGTCAAAGCTCATGACAACATCAAAACGCATGACCTTGTCGGCGGTGTCCACATGGAACCCGTGCATCTGCAGCGCCCAGTCATGGGACATGACGATCTGCTGTACCCGGTTCCGGATCTCCGCGGCTTCGTCGTTTTTCGTATTATAAGCATAGACGCTGATGCCGGTCAGGATGATGCCGGTCTCGCGATAGACCTTGTATTCGACCCGGCGGATCAGCCGGTCGATCTCCTCGGCCGTCATCGTATCCGGAAGCTCCAGATGTACGGAAGCGATGTTTTTGCTGGGACCGTAGTTGTTGATAATGAGGTCATAGGCGCCGCGGACTTCCGGCTCCTCTGCCAGAAGCTTTTTGACCTGCCGGCTGACCTCGGCATCGGGACGCTGCCCGAGGATGTCATCCAGCGTTTCCGTCAGCATTTCGATGCCGGCTTTGATGATGACCACGGAAATTGCCGCGCCTACAAAGGCCTCCAGCGAAATGCCGGTGGCGAGGTAAATGATGGCGGACGCCAGAACGGAAGCCGAAAGGATCGCATCGAAGGATGCGTCGGAGCCGGAAGCGACCAGCGCGCCTGAATTGACCTTTTCACCCCGGGATTTGACGAAACGGCCGAGGATCAGCTTTACGGCGATCGCGACCGCTATGATCAGCAGAGAAATGAAGGAATAATCTGCCGCTTCGGGATGGATGATCTTCTTGACCGACTCGACCAGGGCTGTGATGCCGGCATAGAGAACGATCGCGGATACGATCATGGAGCTTAAATACTCGATCCTGCCGTATCCGAGCGGGTGCTTTTTATCCGGCAGACGTCCGGCGAGCTTGGTGCCGATGATCGTGATCACGGACGAGAGCGCATCAGACAGGTTGTTGACGGCGTCCAGGGTGACTGCGATGGAATTGGAAAAGAATCCAACGGCTGCTTTGAAAGCCGCGAGGAATACATTGGTCAGGATGCCGATAATGCTGGTCCTGACAATGACGGCGTCACGGTCCGGCATAAGGTCTTTCATTTCGTTGTTATCGTTTGCCATTATGTCTACCTCATTATATACTATACTCTGCTGTGTATATTATGCCCCAAAACGACGGATCTGTCACTTGTGAAAAGAATCACAGTTTGCACTATTCTTTTATGTCAAAAAATCGTATACTGTATTGTGAACATATCGGAAACAAGTGGTATGATCAAAAGGAGGATTAATCGAATGAAGAAGATTTTTAAACTGGCAGCAGCTGTCCTGCTGGCTGTAAGCGCGCTCAGCCTGACATCATTTGCGGGTGAGTTCATTACCCAGAGCGACGGACGTGTGTATTATGATACCGGCGAGGCTTTCGACTTCGACGGCTGGCACTGGATCATGCGTACTGACGGCCTTGCACGCTGCTACTATTTCTCGAACGGCTATGTCTGGCCCTACACCTATACACCGGACGGATATATGGTCAACAGCGAAGGCGAGTGGGTCGACAACGGCCAGGTAGTGACCAGGTCCACATATGAGAGCAAAGAGACCGACTGGTATGCTTTTGAGGGACTCTATCATGTACGCCAGCTGAACTACGCAAGCGGCGCCATCGACCGTTACAATGCGACGGAGTGGCCGATCCGCATCGTCGGCGCACAGGAAGGTGCTACGCTTGTATGGAATGACGGCAGCACCCAGTGGTTCGTACCGGAAGGACATTCATACAGCTTCGCATGTTCCGACGGAACACTGCTGGATGTAGTTGATGAGAACAACTTCCGTATCCTCTGGCCGGACGGCGCGATCTATTACGTAAGCAGATAAGTCAGACAGCTGCCGTTTGGATAAACGGCTCTATCCCGGGATCTTCAGATCCCGGGTTTTTTTATGCAGCCGTATCCGTCCGCATCCGGAAATGATGCGAAAACAGAGCTATCAAATATAGTGAATACGCATTTTCAGACGGTATCTTGACAAACTGTTTATAAAAATTTAATATTTATGGTAATTCATTCTTTTAATAAGGGAATTGAAATATTTTTATGAAGAGTGAAAATGATGCGGTTCATTGATCAGAATGCAGGAAAGGAGGACCCATGTCAGACATAGCTGCCAGAGTGCGCGAGCTGATGGTCCAGCATGATCACGAATTCATTGCGACGCTGAAGCACCTGCACCAGCACCCGGAACTGAGCTTTCATGAGTATGAGACGACTGCTTTTATCAAAGCCCATCTGGAGAGTCTTGGCATCGAGATCCTCGACATAGGCCTGGAAACGGGGGTCGTCGGACTGCTCAAGGGGGCTGAGGACGGACCTTGCATCGCGCTCCGTGCGGATATCGATGCTCTGCCGGTCCAGGAAGAATCCAGCTGCGACTACCGCTCCACGATCGACGGAAGGATGCATGCGTGCGGACACGATACACATACGACCTCTCTTCTCGGTGCAGCGACGATCCTTGCGGCGCTCCGCAGCGAGATCAAGGGAAGCGTCAAGTTCCTGTTCCAGCCTGCGGAGGAAGTTAATCTTGGCGCCAAGCTCATGATGAAGCTGAACTGCCTTGAGAATCCTAAGGTCGACGCAGTCTTCGGAATGCACAATTCATCCATGTATCCGGCGGGGACCGTCTGCGTGAAAAGCGGACCCCTGATGGCTTCAGTCGACCGCATTGAGTTTTATATCAAAGGAAAGGGCGGCCACGGCGGCGTTCCCCAGAGAAGCGTTGACCCGGTAGTATGTGCGGCTACCATCATACAATCCGCGCAGACGATCGTCAGCCGGAATGTGAGCCCAATCGATTCCGCAGTGGTCTCCATATGCTCGGTCAAGGCCGGCGAGGTCAACAATGTCATTCCGGACGAAGTCGTCATGCTCGGAACGGTCCGCGCATACAAGAGAGAGACGCAGGAGCTTGTGGAGCGCAGACTCGGAGAGATCACGAAAGGCATAGCCGCCGCATACGGCTGCGAAGTCGTCTTCAAATACATATACGAACTGGCGGTCACGGATAACCGCGACCGGATGATGTATGAGACGGCGATGAAGGCGGTCTCGGCAGTGGCGGAACCGGTCGATCCGATCCCCTCGACGGGCGGCGAAGACTTTTCCGAATACGGCAAGACCGGTGTCCCGACCTTCTTTTATTGGCTGGGAGTGCGGAACGAAGCCGAGGACTGCGTCTACCCATGGCATTCGCCCCGGTTCAAGGCGGATCTCCGCAGCCTGAAGTATGGCGCAGGCACCTACGCAATGTCGGTTTTCACAGCTATTGAACAGCTGAGAAAATACAGTATTTTTAGAGGAGGGCTGTAAGGCCCGAAAGGAGTAAAAATGGATAAAGACAAGCTGTTTGACAAAGTTATGGCAAACTGGCCCCTGCACATTACACTGTTTGTGGTCGTAATGATCTGCGAGGCGATCAATACGATCGTTATCAAGACGCCCGTCGGAAACATGCTTCTGCTTCCGATGCTTTTCGCAATGCTGATCGGCCTGCTGCTGTATCTGGCCAAGGGTGTTACGTGGATCGGGGATGAGCAGTCTCATCTGGCAAGCAATTTCGTTATTATCGCGATCGCACCCTTCCTCGCAAAGGTCGCTGTTACCACCGGTACCCAGCTTCCGCAGGTCATCGCGGCAGGCCCGGCACTGATCCTTCAGGAGTTCGGTAACCTGGGCACCATCATCGTGGCGCTTCCCTTTGCCCTTCTGCTCGGATTCAAGCGTGAGGCAGTCGGTATGACCCACTCCATCGCACGTGAGCCGAACGTCGGCCTGATCGCAAGTAAGTACGGTCTGGACAGCCCCGAAGGCCGCGGCGTCATGACTACTTATATCGTAGGTACGCTGCTTGGTACCATCTTTATCGGCCTGTTTGCAGGACTCGTCGGAAGCACCGGCATCCTTCATCCGTATGCGCTGGCTATGGCCTGCGGTGTCGGATCGGGCAGCATGATGGCAGCATCTTCCGCAGCACTGACGACC
Source organism: Lachnospiraceae bacterium (assembly GCA_017388745.1). Lineage (GTDB taxonomy): Bacteria > Bacillota > Clostridia > Lachnospirales > Lachnospiraceae > Avilachnospira. The sequence goes on from JAFPHE010000088.1 coordinate 5,427, forward strand.
GCATTCCCGGATATGGCAGAGCAGATCACTGCATTCGCCGGAACCAGTAACGTCCTTTCCAACGCCGACGGCATCGTCATGACCGTATTCATCGGCCTGCCGATGTGTAACTGGCTGTACAACAAGCTTGAGCCGGTGCTTGGCAAAGGCAAGCATATCTGATCAGGGGAAGGAGAATTACAATGTTAGAGAAATTTAAAGAGTGGTTACTGATCCTCTGCATTTCCTGCACGATCGTCATATTCGGCAATACCGTCAACACACTTACCGATGCCAACAAAGAAGCATGGCTCAGCCCCCTTGCGAACATTCCCGGCGTGCTGATCCTGCTTATCATTTCACTGATCGGCCTGATCCTGGCCGAGCTGATCCCGCAGGTACACGTATCGATCTGGATCACTCTGATCGGCGTCCTCCTTGCAATGCCGTACAACACGGTCACCGGACCGTTCGTTGCAGCCGAAGTCGGCAAGATCGGCCTTCTGCCGCTGGCTACGCCGATCCTCGCATATGCAGGCGTATCGATAGGAAAGGACTGGATAGAGTTTAAGAAGATAGGCTGGCGCGGCATTATCGTTGCCTTCCTGGTCATGGTCGGTACCTATATCGGTTCCGCGATCATCGCACAGCTCATCCTGAAGGCACAGGGTATCATCTAAAGAGACATTATCCGATAAGGGCTGCCGCGTTTTTCCGCGGCGGCCTTTTTGCGCGGTAATGCCGGCGGAAAAGAAAGGAAACCATAAAATGCATATTGAAGAAACAAGAAGGACCGATCCGGAACTTGCGGCGCTCGTTGACGAGGAACTTGCCCGGCAGGAAGCCTGCATCGAGATGATCGCATCCGAGAGCATCGTTCCGATCCCGGTCATGGAAATGTCCGGAAGCATTTTCACCAACAAGACCCTTGAAGGGCTTCCGGGCGCCCGCTACCAGGCAGGCGCGGAGATCGCAGATAAGCTGGAAAGGCTGGCATGGGAGAGGGCGAAAGCGCTTTTCGGCGCGGAACATGTCAATATCCAGAGCTATTCGGGTTCTTCCGCAAACCATTCGGTCTTTGCGGCGATCCTCGAGCCCGGCGACAAGATCCTTTCCATGCGGCTCGACCAGGGCGGCCATCTGACACACGGTTCGCCGGCCAACTGGCTCAGTAAGTTCTATCACCATGTCTTCTACGGTGTGGGTGAGGACGGAAGGATCGACTATGACGCTCTGGAGAAGATCGCACGCGAAGAAAAGCCGAAGCTCATCATCTGCGGCGCGAGCTCCTACCCGAGACTGATCGATTATGAGCGCATCGCGAAGATCGCAGCCGACTGCGGCGCTTATTCCATGTGCGATATGGCCCATGTGGCCGGGCTTGTCGCGGCAAAGGTCATCCCGAGCCCGATCCCGTACTTTGATTTCGTCAGTTCTTCCACGACCAAGACTTTCTGTTCCGGACGCGCGGGCATGGTCTTCTGCAAGGAGAAGTACGCAAAGCTTCTTGACCGCGGCACATTCCCGGGAAGCCTCGGATCCATCCATCTGCAGACGATGGCGGCGAAGTGCTGGTCCTTTAAATATGCGGCGTCACAGGAATTCCACGATCTGATGGTTCAGGTCGTAAAGAACGCGCAGTTCCTTGCCGCGGAGCTGCAGAAACACGGATTTGATATTGTAAGCGGCGGCACGGATAACCATCTGATGGTCGTTGACTTAAGGAACAAGGGCGTGACCGGAAGACAGATGCAGGACGCGCTCGATAAGGCGGGCATCTCCGTCAACAAGCAGGTCGTACCGTTTGACGAGGCGAAACCGCACATCACGAGCGGCATCCGCATCGGACTGACCGCCGTCACGGAAAGAGGCATCAGGGAGCCCGAACTTGTAAAGATCGCAGACATGATCTCCCGCGTCACGGACGCACCGGAAGACGAAGCGGTGCTCGCACAGGTCAAAAAGGAAGCGGAAGAACTTATGAAGAATTTCCCGCTTTACCCGGCTTCCTTTACCTGCCACTGAAGACTTCACGGCAGGCACTGAGATCGGAATAAACGGCCGGATGCCCCGTCAAAAGGGCGTCCGGCTGTGCCGAATTTGTTGACAAACATTTCAGAATGTGATAAAGTACACAAAGTTCCCGAACCAAGGCCGTTACGCCCGGTCCGGCGGAACAAAAAGCCTCGGTAGCTCAGTTGGTAGAGCAACGGACTGAAAATCCGTGTGTCGCCAGTTCGATTCTGGCCTGAGGCACTGATTAAAGGGGGATAATCATCGGTTATCTCCTTTTTGTTTTGTTAAGTATTTCGACACGATTTGTTAAATGTTGCGAATCTTGTCATTGCGTATAAATGATGATAAACTAACGCTATGGCTACACATCGAAAAAAGAAGAGGAATTCCGGATTGAAGGACGCTGTCAGTCTGGTCACGGCCGTGGCTCTGGTCGTGATCGCCGTACTGATGGTGCTCTTTGTATACATGTATATCAAGAACAGCAGCGGCGGCATTTTTTCATTTCTCAACGACCGTGGGGAGGAGCAAACGGAAAACACGGATGTTGATGCTACCGCGCCGGAGGAGATCGAACTGAACCTTTCCGACACAAAAGGACAGACGGGACTTGTCGAGGACGGTGCAGGCAATCTGATCTATGTGCTTGAATCCGAAGAGTCCGGGCGCTATGACAGCGACAGCAAGTTCAAGACCCAGGACGGGCAGGAGATCCTGAAGAACACCTGGATCGGTCTTGAAAAGGGCCTGTATTACTTTGATGAAAAGGGACATGCGGCTGAAGAAACGCTGTCGGAGGGCGCTTATAAATACTCATTCGGCGATGACCGGACGGTCAGCAGCATTTCTTATAACACGGGCTACCGGCCGGATACGTCGGCAGGCAGCGACGATTACCCGAGCCTCGTCCAGTCCAAGACGGTCTGGGCATATCTCAGCGATACGAAAAAGCTCGGCGATTTCAGCGCGGTCATGTATAAAAAGACGACGGAGTCACTGTCGCATACGCTCGGCGGCAACTCCAACCCGCAGTATGCTTCGCCTTATACCCTCAGCATCCATGACGGATACATCTACTTCATTGCAAGGAGCAGGGAAGAGAGCGGAGGGCCTTATGACGCGATCGCAAACCGCCTGTTCCGCATGAAGCCCGGCACGGATATCAGGGAACTGGCGGCAGAGAATGTCGAGGGGTATAAAGTCGCTTCCGACGTAAACGGACAGACCGTGGTCTACTGGTATGACGGACAGCTGATGCACCGGACCGGCGAATTTACGGAAGATGACACCGTTGTCACCTTCCCGGAGGACGGCAATTATTATATCGATCTGGATTATGATCCCGGCCATGCGGTGCTGATGCTCGAAGGCGGGCATCCCGTAAGGCTTGAGACCGGCGCGTTCACGGCAGGCAATTTCACTTACCGTCTGTCTTCCACGGGTGAGATCCTGGGAGTCGCGCCCAAGACGACGATCTCGATCGGCGGATATACCTACAGCTTCGAAAGGAGCGACGCTTTCGGGAACACGCGTTCCAGACTCATAAGGCAGTCGTCGGAGGGAACCATCGAGGTGGTCTCCTCGGAGTTTTACGGCAAGACCGCCAACATGCATTATGATTACAGCTCCGGCGAGATGTTCGCGGAGTTTCAGGATGCCGACGGATTCTGGGGACTTCTCCGCTTCAATAAAGACGGAGACATTGACATGCTGGACGATGCCTACGGCGTGGACAGCGGATATGAGATCTTCGGGATCCAGAACGACCGGGTGATCGCGCGCAGGACCAACAGCGGCAGTTCGGAAGTCGTCAGTATCAGGGCACGCACATCGACACCGATCGCTGTCAGTGTTGATCCCATTGTTCTGGAAGAGGATGATCCGGATACTTCCAATGTTCTGGAGAGCACGCCGCCTGAAACGGAGAGCTATGTGACGATCCTCGGACCGGGCGGCGGATCATCGGCCTCACAGACAGGTCCGGGCGGTCCGGTCACGGAAACGATCGCCCCGATCGCGGAAGAGTATGACATCGTCGTTGCCGGAACGGAACCGGTATCTGTCGAGGACACGGAGGTCGTGAACGGACCGGGCGGCGGTGCAAGCGAAGTCAGCATTATCAATAATCATGCTGCCGAGCAGGTCGGACCCGGCGGTCCTGAGATCGGAGGGACACCCTGATGGGAAAGATCTGGTGCCTGATGGGCAAGTCCGCTTCCGGCAAGGATTCGCTTTACAGGGCGATCCTGAAGGCCAGACCCCGGCTGAAGACCTATGTGATGTATACGACCAGGCCGCGCAGGGAACATGAGGCAGACGGCACAGCCTACCATTTTACCGATCAGGCTGCGATCGACGCGTTTAAAGCGGACGGCCGGCTGATCGAATCGCGTACTTATCAGACGGTCGCTGGCCCGTGGACCTATGCGACCGTGGATGACGGACAGATCGACCTTGCGGCGGGAGATTACCTGATGCCGGGCACGCTGGAATCCTACCAGCAGCTGAAGGCGTATTTCGGAGAGCAGGCGCTCGTACCGGTCTACGTGGAAGTGGAAGATGGTGAACGGCTGATCCGTGCGATCCGCAGGGAGCAGGAAGAACAAAAGCCCCGCTATGCGGAAGTATGCAGGCGTTTCCTTGCGGATGCGGAGGACTTTTCGGAAGAAAAGCTTCGCGATGCGGGGATCGTGAAACGATATAACAATGATGATTTCGAACGCTGTCTTCAGGAGATCCTTGAGGATATCGTCCGGGAGTAAAGGGGATCATGACCACATTTAACGATATCATCGGAAATGAACTGATCAAGGATCAGCTGAAGAGCGCGATCCGCACTGACCGGCTGCAGCATGCGTATCTGCTGACCGGTGATACCGGCATGGGCAAAAAGAGCATGGCGGAGGCCTTTGTGCTGGAGCTTTTCTGTACGTCGAAGGAGGCTGACGGAAGTCCATGCCTTAAATGCCCGGAGTGCAAGAAGATCCTTTCGGGCAATCATCCGGATGTGATCCGGGTCACGCATGAAAAACCGGCATCCATCGGCGTTGACGATATCCGCTTACAGGTCGCCGATACTGTGGACATCAGGCCGTTCGAGGGGAGATACAAGGTCTATATCATTCCGGATGCCCAGCTTATGACACAGCAGGCGCAGAACGCGCTGCTGAAGACCCTGGAGGAGCCGCCTTCCTATGTGATCATTCTCCTGCTTGCGAGTGATGACAGGATGCTGCTGGATACGATCCGGTCAAGAGCTGTACGCATGCGGCTGAAGCCGCTGACGGACAGCGCGGTCAGAACTTATCTTGAGGAACATTTCCGGGTGGATGACGAGAAAGCCAGGATCTGCATCGCCTTTGCGAGAGGCAATGTCGGGAAAGCCTCCGAGCTTTACCAGAGCGAGGTCTTTTCTGTATGGTACCAGCGGCTGATGAAGATCGTGCGCGGGATCAAGAACATGAGCAGCACGGATATCCTGATCGAGATCAGCAGGCTGCGCAACGACTGTCCCGACCTTCTGGAAGCGCTGGACCTGCTGGAACTGTGGTACCGCGACCTGATGATGTATATGATCACAAGGGACTTAAACGGGCTGGCATTTTCGGGAGAACGAAAAACACTGATGGAGATGGCATCCATCAGTTCCTATACAAGGGTACAGGAGATCATGGAGAGCATCGAGACCTGCCGCAAGCGGCTTCTTGCCAATGTCAATCCGGATCTTTCGCTCGAACTCCTGTTTCTTACTATGAAGGAGAAGTAATACATGGCAAATGTAGTAGGCATACGCTTCAGGCGCGCCGGCAAGATCTATCATTTTTCGCCGGGAAACCTGGAGATGAAAAAGGGAGATAAAGTGGTCGTGGAGACGTCCCGCGGCGTGGAGTTCGGAGAGATCGTCGTCCCTCCGCACGACGAAACGGATGATAAGATCATCCAGCCGCTGAAGGAAGTGATCCGGATGGCTACGGAAGAGGATATCGCACACGAAGCGGAGAACAAGAAAAAAGAGATCCAGGCGCTGGATATCTGCCTGCAGAAGATCCATAAGCATGAGCTCGATATGAAGCTGATCGACTGCGAATATACCTTCGACAACACCAAGATCCTGTTCTATTTCACTGCGGACGGCCGTATCGATTTCCGTGACCTGGTCAAGGATCTGGCTTCCGTTTTCCATACCAGGATCGAGCTCCGTCAGGTCGGGGTCCGTGACGAGACCAAGATCCTCGGGGGACTGGGATCCTGCGGCAGGGAGCTGTGCTGCCATGCCTATCTTTCCGATTTCGTGCCGGTCTCGATCAAGATGGCGAAGGAACAGAACCTTTCCCTGAACCCGGTCAAGATCTCCGGTGTCTGCGGAAGGCTCATGTGCTGTCTGAAGAATGAGGAAGAGGTTTATGAGGAACTGAACCGCAAGCTTCCGTCCCAGGGCGATTTTGTTACCACGCCGGACGAACTGAAGGGTACGGTCTCTTCCGTCAATATCCTGAAGCAGCTCGTAAAAGTGATCGTGGATCTCCCCAATGACGAAAAAGAGGTCCGGGAATACCATGTTTCCGAGATAAAGTTCCGCAGCAGGAAGAAGAACCGCGCGAAGGAAAAGGAAGCGGAAAAGAGCGGAAAGAACCGCGACCGCGGCAAGGATAAAGAGAAGGAAAAGGATACGGATCTGGAAGCTCTGATAGAGCTCGAGAGCGAGGAAAAGGCAAGTGAAACATCCGGCCTTGACGACTGACGGGAGCAGGTTTGCGAAACGGCATTGAACAATTAAGACCCGGCGAGCGGATCGATGATCTGCAGCGGAGCGGATACGGCATCATACAGAAAGAAGGAGCATTTTGTTTCGGTATGGATGCCGTTCTTTTAAGTGGGTTTGCCGAGGTGCGCAAGGGCGAGACCGCGGTCGACCTCGGAACCGGCACGGGCATCATTCCGATCCTTCTGGAAGCAAAGACGGAAGGAAAGCTTTTTTACGGGATCGAGATCCAGCCGGAGATGGCGGACATGGCCCGCCGCTCGGCGGAAATGAACGGGCTCGGGGAAAAAGTATTGATCCTTGACGGAGATATAAAGGAGCTTCTGACTGGAACAGCGCTTCTTCCGCCTGAACTGTTCGGCAAAACGGATGTGGTCACATCCAATCCGCCGTATATGAAAGAAAGCCACGGCCTCCGCAATCCGGACGATGCGCTTGCGATCGCAAGACATGAGGTGGCGTGCACACTCGAAGACGTGTGCGGCGCGGCAGCAAGGCTGCTTCGCTGCGGCGGGAGGTTTTACATGGTACACAGGCCGCAGCGCCTGCCGGAGATCATCACCGCCATGAAAGAGGCGCGGCTGGAACCGAAACGGATGAAGCTGGTATATCCGTATGCGGACAGGGAAGCGAACATGGTGCTGATCGAAGCGGTCCGGGACGGACGACCCGGGTGCCGCGTGGAAAGACCGCTGATCGTATATAAGGAGCCGGGCGTCTATACGGATGAGATCTACGATATCTACGGCTATTGATAAATAAAACGGGACTGAATATGGGATCGAATGAAAACGGCACGGCAGGTGCCGGAAAACTGTATATCTGTGCGACGCCGATCGGGAATCTCGGCGATATGACGCCGAGAGCGGTGGAAGCGCTCCGGTCGGCCGACCTGATCGCGGCGGAGGACACGCGCAACTCTATCCGGCTTCTGAACCATTTCGACATTCATACGCCGATGACCAGCTACCATGAGTTCAACCGATTTGAAAAGGCGGATGAACTGGTGCAGAAGATGCTTGCAGGCATGAATGTCGCGATCATTACCGATGCCGGAACGCCCTGCATATCCGATCCGGGCGAGGTCCTGGTGCAGAAATGCTGTGAGGCGGGCATTCAGGTGACGAGTCTGCCGGGTCCTTCCGCGGTCATTACGGCGCTTACCTTAAGCGGTTTTTCCGTAAGGAGATTTGTATTTGAAGGTTTCCTTCCGCCGAAAGCAAAGAAAAAGGATCGGGCAGCAGCCCTGGAAAGGCTGAAGGATGAGACCGGGACGATCGTCCTGTACGAGGCGCCGCACCATCTGAAGGAAACATTGAAAGACCTGGCCGGGACACTCGGCAGCAGCCGGAGGATCGCACTCTGCCGGGAGATGACGAAGATCCATGAAGAGGTGATCCGGACGACCGTCGGCGAAGCGGCGGCACTGGAACCGAGAGGCGAATATGTGCTCGTCATCGAAGGCCGCGATCCGGAGGAACTGAAGGAAGCGGCGGCGGCGCGCTTTGATGAAATGAGCCTGGCGGAGCATGTCGCGATGTACGAAGCCCGCGGCATGGACCGGAAGGAAGCCATGAAAGCGGCGGCAAAGGACCGGGGACTCTCAAGGCGTGACGTGTATAACGCGCTGCTCGGTGACTGACGGCTTTATAAAAAAGACATGGTATTTTAAAGAAAAATTATAGATTAACTTGAGATTTCTGATATAATCAGTAAAGTGTCTGAAAAGGCTTATCAATACCGTCCGCGGCATTTACCGAAAGCGGCGGAGAGTATCTCAGGAGGATATACAGTGAAGAGAGTATTTAATATAGCAGTCATCGGTATGGCGGCAGCGCTGCTTGCTGCATGTACGCCGTCCGATATCAAGGCATCCCAGAGCATGGAGATCCCGGAGGGCGCGATCCTTGAGACCGGCACCAGGGAGACATGGACCATGCCTGAGAGCAGCCAGTACACCATCCCCGCGGAAGCGGAGACCGGCGAGAAGGGCGGCCCCGGCGCAATGGCTACGACCGCAGTGGATTATTCCTACTATCCGTCGGACAAGCAGCCTGTCATTGCGGACGGCGAGACCGCGATCACGCAGGTCATCATCTACAAGGCGGTGCTCGGCGGTGTGGATCAGGATTTCGATTCGGTCGAAGAGTGCAACGCGGAGTCCCTGATCGATGCCATGGTAAGAAACGGTGCGATCAAGGAGGGCGCGGAGGTCAAGGACTTTGAGGTCACCGACAGGATCGGCACCCTTGAGCTGAGCGAGCTGAAAGGCGTTTTCTACAAGGCTACGGAGGAAGAGGTCGTTGCCAGTGTCGTCAATACTTTCATTGACAACCTGGATCTTGACGCGCTTCATCTGATCGTCGGCGACAAGGATTACGGCGAGATGGGCTTTACGAGCGAGTTTGACGCTATCTGATAAATTCGCTGACAGAATTGAAAATCACTGTACGATACGGTTACAAATCGAAAAAAGTATGGTAAAATATTCGGATATGGTGCATATATAACACCATATCCGTTTTTTGTAGCCCGCAATGAGGAAAAGCGACGTACGCTTGCGTACGGAGATTTGACGAATGCGTACAATCCCGGAATGCGGCTTTATACCGCTTCCGGTGATTTATAACAGAAGGCAGGAAAAACGCCTTTATATATGGAGGAGGAAGAGGCTATGAGAAAAACAGCCGAGAACAAGCCGTATTATATCACAACGGCGATCGCCTATACTTCGGGCAAGCCGCACATCGGCAACACTTACGAGATCGTACTTGCTGATGCCATCGCACGATTCAAGAGAGACCAGGGCTACGACGTCCGCTTCATGACGGGCACGGACGAGCATGGACAGAAGATCGAGGAGAAGGCGGTCGCAGCCGGCATTTCCCCCAAGGCGTATGTCGACCAGGTCGCAGCGGTCATCCGCGATATCTGGGATATGATGAATACCTCCTACGACAAGTTCATCCGTACGACTGACGAGCAGCATGAGAAGCAGGTCAGCAAGATGTTCCGGAAGATGTATGAAAAAGGCGACATCTACAAGGGATACTATGAGAGCTGGTACTGCACGCCGTGCGAGTCTTTCTGGACGGATTCACAGCTTGTGAACGGCTGCTGCCCCGACTGCGGCAGACCGGTCAACAAGGCAAAGGAAGAGGCATATTTCTTCCGTATGAGCAAGTATGCCGCTCCGCTGATCGACTATATCAACACTCATCCCGAGTTCATCCAGCCCGTTTCCCGCAAGAACGAGATGATGAACAACTTCCTTCTTCCGGGCCTGCAGGACCTCTGCGTTTCCAGAACTTCCATCAAGTGGGGCATCCCGGTCGAGTTCGATGACAAGCACGTCATCTATGTATGGCTGGATGCGCTTTCAAACTATATCACCGGCTGCGGCCTGGACCTGGACGGCGATATGCCGGACGAGGCGGCTGCTTATGCGGGCGGCAAATACGGTATGGGCGAGGCCAATGAAGAGACCCGCGGCATTTACAAGAAGTACTGGCCGGCGGATCTTCACCTGATCGGCAAGGATATCGTGCGTTTCCACACGATCTACTGGCCGACCTTCCTGATGAGCTGCGACCTTCCGCTTCCGAAGCAGGTATTCGGACATCCGTGGCTGCTGCAGGCAGACGGCAAGATGTCCAAGTCCAAGGGCAATGTGCTCTACGCGGATGACCTGGTCCATGTTTTCGGCGTGGATCCGATCAGGTATTTCGTACTGCATGAGATGCCGTTTGATAATGACGGAAGCATCAGCTGGGAGCTGATCCTGGACAGATACAATGCGGACCTGGCAAACGTCCTCGGAAACCTTGTATCCCGTACCGTGTCCATGACCAACAAATACTTCGGCGGTATCGTTGAGAACAATGATGCATACGAAGAGATCGATGACGACCTGATCGATACCGTACTGGACAGCGTTGACAAGGCAGAGGAAAAGATGAACGAGCTCCGTGTCGC
>JAFPHE010000089.1 GCA_017388745.1 Lachnospiraceae bacterium
ATCATCAAAACGGCTCCTCTTCAGGTCTCCGATCTGCAGCATATCCGTTCTGGCAGGTATGATACCGGTCTTCATGTCCGAAAAACCCGCCTCGGTAAGCCGCTCAAAATCCCGCATGCTGATCTTTTCCGTTCCCAGCACTGCCGTCAGACGCGTAAAGAGCAGCGGGATCTGCCCTGCAACGCGCCTGATCTCCGCAGCCTCCGCCTTAAGGTCCTCCGTTTCCAGACGGGCTGCCAGATCCTCGGCGCGCGCTTCGATACCCGCATCCTCGAAAAACCGCCGCAGCGCCTCTGTTTTTTCTCCGAGCGCCGGGGCTTCCTTCAGCGCATCATGGAGCCGGAAGACCGGATCCATCGTGAGTTCCGCCTCGGACAGCATCTTCGTCACCGCCGTCCTTCCGCGCGTACCTTTTGCGCGCAGCAGATTATCCAGAATGTCCGTCCGATCCCTGGTCTCCGGATCGGATACGAGCAGCGGATTCCGCAGATACCGCATAACGTCTTCAAAGCGGTATCCGCCGGTCACGGCCGCAAGCGCCGCCCTGACCAGTTCCACGGCAGGGGAGCCGAGGGCGTCCGCCTGCGTATCCATAAACCACGGAATAACCGCACGGCCCATCTCCCGCTTCAGGATCTCTCCGTAGGAAGCAAGATCCGAAACAGCGACAGCCATGCGTCTGTATCTGAGATCCCCGCGGACAGCATTGCGGTGAATGCTGTTCACGATATATCTGACTTCATCGACCGGGTCTTCCGCAGCGCGGATCACGACCCGGGGCGGATCTTTCCTTCGCTCCAGGATGATATCCCCGCCCTTTTGTACACCGCACCTTTCCGCCGCTTCCGAGACCTTTGCCACCGTCTCCCTGCTGAGCCAGTAAAGATCCGGGATCCCGGCCCTGCCGGCTGTTCTCTTATACGGGGCAGCCTCCGGCGGTATCGTGACCGCAAACCGCAGCTCCGACGCCTTTGTAAGGATGTGTTCGAGAAGTTTCAGCTGCACAGGGGTGAATCCCGTAAAACCGTCAAAAACGATGACCGCATCATCAAGAAGATGCGAGTCTGCCATGTTTTTCAGCAAAATGACGGGCATTTCCTCCGGGATGGATACCCCGGAGCCGAGCAGTTCACTGAACCTTTCGTAGATCATACGGATATCGGAAAGTTTTCCTTTCAGGAGCCTTCCGGAAGCTTTCTTTTCCGCCGCCTCCAGCTGAGCCGGAGTGACATTGTACTGATAAAACTCCGTGATCATCTTCCGGACCTGATCGATAAAGCCCGGGGCATCCAGCTTGCGCCGGTATACCTTCAGCTCCGAAGCGGTATCGAGCGCTGCCTTGCGGATCAGGATCGACTTGCTGATGTCGTCCAGAAGGACCGGGGGTTCGATCCCCAGTTCTTCCATGACCCTGTAAGCGAGCAGCTGGAAAGAAAGCACGTCCAGGTTCAGCATCCCGTGCCTTTCACCGGCACGGATGATCTCCTGCTGCGCATGGAGCGTGTTCTGTTCCGGAACAAACAGAAAATAGCGCCGATGCGGGTCTCGCACCGCTTCCGCGCTGATGGTCCTGTAAATATAAGCTGATTTGCCGCTTCCGGCGTCTCCGAAAATGAATCTGAACATGATGATCCGGGTCCCGAACCCGCTGTGTTTATACTAAGAAAGGGAATGCTGTCCGCATTCCCTTCATTTACGTGATATTATAAGCACTCAGCCTTCGGCGCCTTCGCCGTTTTCATACATCTTGTCGAGATATTCGAAATAATCGTCCTCGGAGCAGATGTACAGGTACTGGGTCTTCTTTTTGGAATCGCGGAAGTCGTACCGCATCGTGACTTCAATGCCCTTCAGCGAATCGCTGTACAGTTTACCGCGTTCTTCAAGGCTCTTGATCGTGTTCTCGGAAAAGAGCGAGTAAGTATTGCTGAGATCAAGATCACCCGGTTCAAAGCGACGCACCGTTTCCCTGTAGGATCCGGTCTGATCTTCGTTCTCATAGATGACTGCGATCTCGAGTGAAAGATACTTCACGTCCGCAGAACCTCCGACATTGAGGATCCGGAACTCCGAATCGGGAGTTGCGGCCAGACCGTCCCTGTACTGGACTGTGTTGCCGGGATGTCCTGCATAGCACAGCCTGTCACACTCCTCCAGATCCAGTTCCAGTGCGAACGGGAACGGGACCGTCTTCTCCTTGCCGGCGGCAAACGAAGTCAGCGCCATACCCAGGCAGAGCATGGCTGCCAATATGAAAATTTTCAAACACCTTTTAAGCATGTTGACAGTATAGCACAGCTTCCTTAAGAACACTCCGCCCTTTTTCTTACAAATGTATTACATCGTGAAAAAAAGCGATCACTCCGTGATGACTCTGACAAAGTTTTTCTTGCCGCGCTTTACGATCATGCCTTCAGCGCCGATATCTTCCACGCTGTAGCTGGCCTTGCTGTCAGTAACTTTCGCATCCGCCACGGTCACGCCGCCCTGCTCGACGTTTCGTCTCGCGTCGCCGCGGGAGCTGCACAGGCCTGCATTGACCAGAATGCTCAGAAGATCGATCCTGCCGTCCGTAAGTGCGTCCGCGGTAACAGTATAGGTCGGCATATGCTCGGACGAAGCACCGCTGAATACGGCCTTTGCCGCTGCTTCCGCCTTGTCCGCCTCTTCCTTGCCGTGAACAAGCTCGGTCAGTTCATGAGCCAGGATCTCCTTGGCACGGTTCAGCTGAGCGCCTTCCCAGCTCTCCATCTTTTTGATCTCATCGAGCGGCAGGAAGGTAAGCATCTTCAGGCACTTCAGAACATCCGCATCATCGATGTTTCTCCAGTACTGATAGAAATCATACGGAGAAGTCTTGTCCGGGTCCAGCCATACCGCACCTGAAGCGGTCTTGCCCATCTTCTTTCCCTCGGAATTGAGAAGCAGAGTGATGGTCATGGCATGCGCGTCCTTGCCGAGCTTCTTACGGATCAGCTCCGTACCTGCCAGCATGTTGGACCACTGGTCATCGCCGCCGAACTGCATGTTGCAGCCGTAATCCTGATACAGTCTGTAGAAATCATAAGCCTGCATGATCATGTAGTTGAACTCGAAGAATGTGAGGCCCTGCTCCATACGGTTCTCATAGCAGCGTGCCGCCAGCATCTTGTTGACGGAGAAATGCACGCCGATGTCCCTCAGGAACTCGATATAGTTGAGGTTCAGCAGCCAGTCCGCATTGTTGACCATGATCGCGTCATCCTTGCCGTCGCCGAAGTGGATGAAGCGCTCCATCTGCTTGCGGAAGCAGTCACAGTTATGCTGGATCGTTTCAACCGTCATCATCTTGCGAAGATCCGTACGTCCGGAAGGATCGCCGATCATGCCGGTGCCGCCGCCCACAAGTGCGACCGGCTTATTACCCGCCATCTGCAGGCGCTTCATCAGGCAGAGCGCCATAAAATGACCGACATGAAGGCTGTCGGCCGTCGGGTCGAATCCGATATAGAAAGTCGCCTTGCCGGCGTTGACCATCTCCCGGATCTCTGTTTCATCCGTAACCTGCGCGATCAGGCCGCGCTCGATCAGTTCCTCATAAATACCCATCGATTTCACCTCAGTTTATACGATCTGCGGCAGATGCCGCATCAATTACATTTATCCATGAATCCATATCTTACAATAAAGCCGCCTTTTTTGCAAGCCTTACTGGATCATTACGCCGTTTATGTCAAACAGGTGCCCGTCCGGGTTGTATGCGTTTTCAACTCTCGCGCCGCTCGCATCACAGTAATAGACATGTCCGTCTACCGGGACATAGCCTGTCTGCATGATGCCGCTCTGGTTCATATAGTACCATCTGCCGCCGACACAGTTCCAGCCGGTCGCCATCTGCCCGTCCGGCAGGCAGTAATACCAGTTGTCATTGTACCAGATCCAGCCGGTCTGCATGAAGCCCGCGCCATTGAAATAGTACCATTTATCCCCGATCCGGTCCCATGCGTTCCTCGGTCCGGTACCGTTCGCATAGCGGTAGATCCAGTTGCTGCCGGTCCAGATCCATCCGGTCGCAGCGTTGTTTATGGGTGCCGAAGGATTGGCGCCGATCGTCACGCCGCTGCCGTAAGAAGTACTGCCCGAAGCAGTTGAATAATTGCTGTAGCCCATCCCGCCGAAACCGTTATAAATGGTATGAGTCCCGGTCGTTCCGGCTGTCTGTCCGCCCGTCGTGACCGTGATCATGCCCGGATTGGCCCCCGGTCCCGCAGGGATCTGATAGGTGATGCTTCCGTCCGCGTTATAGACCGGATTGTATATCGTTCCGCCGTAATCATAGTAGCCGGGTTCCCAGTCATGATCGATATCGTCCGAAGTCACCGTTACGGTGTTGCTCGGTCTCGACCAGCTGCTGTAATCCCCGCCGATAAACTTTGCACGGACAATGTAATAGTACTTGCCAGTCGCGGAAAAGCTGATGTCATAGCTCGTATCCGAAGTCCTGAATGTCTTATAGTCCGTATTCCAGCCGCCGTCCTTCATGCGCGCAAGCTGCAGCTCATATTTGTCCACAGCTTCGCTTTTGTTGTAAGACGCGCTCCAGTAAGCGTCCCCGTCTTCCGTCAGCGACACATTAGTCCAGATAACGGGCACCTCTGCCAGTGCGGTAAATGCGCCTGCCGCACTCAAAAGTGCTGCGGCGGCCATTATTGCAGCCAGTTTTCCCGAAGAGAACTCTTTCATACACTAACTCCTCGCATACAAATGTCCTGTCGTGCCCCGGCATGCTCCGCGGGTCCGGACCCGTCTGCCCTGCAGGCGCCACCGGGACCGCAAAAGCACAATAAAAGGGCTGTACCCTTAAGTTGTAACATGAACAACCGTAAAAGTACAGCCCGTTAATTAAAACATTAAGATTGGAAATACTATGGATTGATTACTTGTTAGCCTTGATCTCACGGATAGCTTCGATCAGCATCGGGGTTACCTTGAAGAGGTCGCCTACGATACCATAGTCAGCGATCTCGAACATAGGAGCTGACGGGTTGGTATTGACAGCGATGATCATCTCGGAATCCTGCATACCTGCCTTGTGCTGGATAGCACCGGAGATACCAAGAGCTACATAGACCTTCGGATGGACAGTCTTACCGGTCTGTCCTACCTGATGGTCAGCTGACAGCCAGCCGGAGTCGATAACGACACGGGAGCCGCCCAGAACGCCGTGAAGCTCATCAGCAAGCTGCTGGCCGAGCTTGATGCCGAGGTCGACATCCTTCGCGATACCACGGCCGACGGAAACGATGTACTCTGCGCCGACAAGGTCGACCAGCTTCTTTGCTGCCTTCTCGACAGAAAGGACCTTGGTCTCGAAATCGGACTCAGCAAGTACAACATTCTCCTTGATGATCTCAGCTGCATTAGCTTTAGCCTCATCAAACGGAGCCTTCTTCATAACACCCGGACGAACCGTAGCCATTGCCGGACGGAAACGCGGGCAGATGATGGTAGCCATCAGATGGCCGCCGAATGCCGGACGGGTCATCTTCAGGTCATGAGAAACGTCATGCTTCTGACCCATGACCAGAGCAGTGTCGAGACCGCCGATCCTTGCCTCATCCAGAGTGGAAGCGCCTCTGAGGAACTGCTGGTAGCCAGGAACGTCGACATCCAGATGTGTGCAGTCTGCGCACAGACCGGTGTGCAGTCTTGCAGCGCAGCGCGGACCTAAGTCACGGCCGATATTGGTAGCGCCGAAAAGAACGACTTCCGGCTTTCTTTCCTTAACAGTGTCAACGATGACCTTGGTGTAGCCATCAGTGGTGTAAGTCTCAAGAAGCGGATGCTCGCAGACGATGATGCCGTCAGCGCCGAAGCCAGCCAGCTCCTTTGCCTTCGCACCGATGCCCTCGCCGCCGAGAAGAAGTCCGTACAGCTTGCAGCCCAGCTCATCAGCCAGTCTGCGTGCCTCGGAGATCAGCTCGAAGTCGGTCGGCATCAGATTGCCCTGACGCTGCTCACAGAATACCCATACATCCTTGAAAGCAGCTAAATCTTTGTTATTATATTCAGACATAATTCAGAATCTCCTTTCATCGGATGATGTGCTTGTCATCAAGAATCTTAGCAAGGGTCTTGCAGGTATTCATATCTGCACCTTCCAAGATCGTTCCGGCGCCCTTGAGAGGCGGTGTGAAGGAAACAAGAATATTGGTCGGGGAACCCTGCAGACCAATGGTCTCGGGATCGATCAGCGGCTCATCCTTCAGAGTGTTGTAGTCATAAACAGCAAGCGGCTTCTGATAAGCCTCGAAGATGCCGTAGGTGCTCATGTAACGCGGCTGGTTGAGTTCCTTGACGCAGGTGATGAGGCACGGGGTCTTCATCTGGATCATCATGTAGCCGTCCTCAAGCATACGCTTGACAGTGATGGTGTTGCCTTCCTTCTTGATGTCGCCGGCATAGGAGATCTGCGGGATGCCGAGCTTCTCAGCGATCTGCGGACCGACCTGTGCGGTATCACCATCGATAGCCTGACGGCCGCAGATGATGATGTCATCATCATCGATGCCGAGGTGTACAAGACCTGCAGCGATGATCTGGGAGGTAGCATAGGTATCGGAACCACCGAACTCACGGCCGGAGATCAGGATGCCTTCATCAATGCCCATAGCCATGATGGTGCGAAGCATCTTCTCTGCAGGCGGCGGGCCCATGGTAACAACGACGGTCTTGCAGCCGTACTCATCCTTCAGAGCAAGGGCTGCCTCTACTGCATTGACATCATCCGGGTTGATGATGGTCAGCATGGAAGCACGATCCAGTGTTCCGTCCGGCTTGACCGCAACCTTACCGGAGGTATCAGGAACCTGTTTTACGCAAACTATAATTTTCATTCTACACTCCTCCTTACTTCAGATCCATCTTGCCGGAGATGACCATCTTCATGACTTCAGATGTTCCCTCGTAGATCTCGGTGATCTTCGCATCACGCATCATACGCTCTACCGGATACTCACGGCAGTAGCCGTAGCCGCCGAGCAGCTGTACGCATCCGCGTGTAACTTCGTTTGCAGTCTCGGAAGCGAAAAGCTTAGCCATAGCTGCAAGATCTGAGTAATCCTCATGGTTGTCCTTTGCGATCGCTGCTCTCCAGGTAAGAAGACGTGCTGCATCGACCTTGGTCTGATACTCAGCAAGCTTGAACTGGGTGTTCTGGAATGCGCCGATCGGTCTGCCGAACTGAGTACGCTGCTTAACGTATACCTTAGCCTCGTTGATCGCACCCTGCGCAAGACCTACGGACTGTGCAGCGATACCGATACGGCCGCCGTTCAGAGCCATCATGGCGATCTTGAAGCCCTTATTCTTCTGACCAAGGAGTCTGTCCTTCGGAACACGGACTTCGTCATAGGTAACGATACAGTTCTGAGCTGCGCGGATACCCATACGCTTGATGTTGTCGCTGATGGTGATGCCCGGCATCTCCTTCAGGTCAACGATGAATGCGGAAAGGCCCTTGGAGACCGGTACGCTTCTGTCAGTGATAGCGAAAACAACGCAGGTATCAGCAAAACCGGAGTTGGTCGTGAAGACCTTGGATCCGTTGATGACATAGCAGTCGTCCTCTTCAACAGCGACGGTCTGAGCGCCCTGAACGTCGGAACCTGCGTTGGGCTCGGTCAGGCCGAAGCAGCCGATCTTGGAGCCGTCAACCAGCGGACGAAGATACTTCTGCTTCTGTTCCTCGGTACCAAACTCATTGATACAGGAGCAGCAGAGAGAAGTATGAACGGAAATGGTAATTCCGGTGGAACCATCCTGCTTGGAAACTTCTTCCATGCAGAGAGTGTAGGTCAGGACATCGCCGCCTGCGCCGCCGTATTCCTTGGCATACGGAATGCCGAAGAATCCGTATCTCTGCATCTTCTGGAGCAGTTCCATGTCATAAACCTCGGACTCGTCCATGTCGTGAGCGAGCGGCTTGATCTCTGTCTCTGCAAAACTGCGGAACAGTTCCTGAGCAAGCTCCTGCTCTTTGGTAAGTTTAAAATCCATAGTTACCTCCAAATCTTACATTAGTATAATTGAAGAGTTACTGATCCCCGTCGACCGGAGACCGCCTTTTTAGCTATTGTTATCTTACTAACAAGCAGCGCATTTGTCAACATTCTCTTTGCATGCAAATTATTTTATTATTGAATTTTTTATGTACTTGGATTATTGACAAGTCAAAGGGTCAAAACTTATAATGAACACAAGTAACGACGATGAATATTCGTTCGTTTTTGAAACGCTCCCATACACTGATCCGGCAGATTTTGCATGGAAACTGAAAGCCCGGAGGATACTATGAAACTGCAGGAATGTATCAACTTTCTTCTGACCAACGCACAGAATACGGTTTTTACTTATTTCAAACATGAGCTGCATGGTCTGGACGTAACACCGATCCAGTATGCCACGCTCAAATGCCTCTGGGAGCAGGACGGGCAGATGCCCAGCCAGCTCGCCGAGACGCTTTGCCTTGACTCTTCCACTGTTACCGGCATCCTGAGCCGCCTTGAAGACAAGCATCTGCTTACGCGGGACTTCAGTACCGAGGACCGCCGTAAGGTCATCGTTCATCTGACGGATGAAGGAAAGGCACTCGAAAAGCCGGTCAGTGACATCATCACCCGGCTCAACAACGAGGTGACGGCAGGTCTTTCCAAAAAAGACATGGACGTCTTCCACCACCATCTGAAGGTCATCACGGACAATGCCGCCCAGCTTAACCAGGCGACGGGCGACAAACGCTGAGGAAAGCACTTTCATTCAGACTGATAACCGCTGAAGCTGACAGAGTCTGATCACTGCCGATCCGCGAAACGGATCTGCAGTGTAAGGCTCTTTTTTTGTTCCGCACGGGATCAGAGCCGGGCCGTTTCAGC
>JAFPHE010000090.1 GCA_017388745.1 Lachnospiraceae bacterium
CAGGCATTAACCTCAGCATCAACAAGCTCGAGTCCGGTCCGCTTCGTGAGTACATCGACGCCGGCAACCATCATATGTGCATCAACGCATATACCTGCCGGACCATGGAAGCAGACGGCTTCCTTGCACAGGTACAGCCGGGCACTGCTACCCTGAACCGTATCGGTTACGAGAATCAGGAATTCTTCGATACCTATGAGAAGGGCTGCGGCACTCTGGATGCCGATGAACGCTCCAAGGTCTGGGAAGAGTGCTGCGAGATGCTGATGAAAGACTACGCAATGGTTCCGCTGAACCACAAGGTACTCGGCGCGATCGTCAGAGACGATATCGAGGGCTTCTGGTGGGCACCGGACTACGAGGAGATCTATCTCTACGAGCTGAGCAGAAAGTAATGTAAAGATCCCGGAATACCGGCCTGCCGGTACGGGTAAAGGGTCAAATACTGATCAGGGCAGCTGCCGTTCTTTTATAAGGACGGCAGCTGTTTTACGTTTCCGCCAAGCTTGCGCACAGAACGTAAGATATGGTATACTTTATGCGCAGCGTGCCGAGCGCTGCTCATTTGAGTTGTTTAAAATCAGAAAGGAACGGTAGAAAGCCATGAAAAAGGACGACTGCATTTTCTGCAAAATAGCCAACGGAGAGATCCCGTCCAATACAGTTTATGAGGATGAGAAGTACAGGGCGATCCTCGACTTAAGCCCGGCATCCAAAGGACATACGCTGATCCTTCCGAAGGATCATTACGATGATCTTGCCGCAGCCGACGGGGAGACGCTTGCAAGCGTACTGAAGGTCGCCCAGAAGATCTGTGCGGGCATGAAGAAGTCCCTGAACTGCGACGGCATCAATGTCGTCCAGAACAACGGCGCCGCTGCCGGCCAGACTGTAAAGCATCTGCATGTCCATCTGATCCCCCGCTATGAGGGAGACGGACCCATGGTCACATGGAAGCAGAACGAATCCGACCCGGAAGAACAGAAAAAGATCGCGGCAGGTATCTCCGCCGCGCTCTAAGGTTTCAGGAAACGAAGGAGGTGCCGTATGCCTGATATTACATTTCCCAGAGAGTTCCTTACAGATGCGCTGAATGTCGTCGACACTCTGGATGCCGACAGACAGCAGCTGCAGCAATACAACGACCACAAAAAGCAGCTGGACAAGTCCCTTGAGACCATGACGCGCAACATCGAGCGCGAAAAAGCGGAAACGGTGAAGTCCCGCCGCGCGGACATCGAAGAGGGCTTCAACAAGCAGATCAAGGCAGTTGACGGCGAGATCAGCGCGATCAACGGCCGCCGTGCAAAGGCGCGCGCCGAAGGCGTGAAAAACAGGGTCGCGGACAATACCGCCGGTCTCAAGGAAGAGATCGCAAACCTGAAGCTGCAGATCAGCGAGTATATCAAGGCCAACCAGGCTCCCGGCCTGCTTAAGTCCAGGCTGTTTTATTCGCTGTTCAGCCCGATCAACATCACGGACTGGATCCTTGACATCCTGCTTGCGGCCATCCCGGTCCTGGCTGTCGTGTACGCTTACTACAAGCAGGTCAGCCTGACGACATTCATCGGGATCATCGTGGCGATCGTGGTGCTGGTCGTGATCTACGTTGTCGTCGCTTCCAATACGAAAGGGAAGCATCATGAGGCGGTCTACGCCTGCAAGAACATGATGAAAGGCATCGAAGAGCGGGAGAAGACCATCCGGGCGATCGCAAAGAACATCCAGAAGGACAAGGACGATACGATCTACAATCTCGGAGATTATGACAATGAGCTTCTGGAGAAGAACCGCCAGAAAGCGGATATCAATGCTCAGAAAGCCGAAGCGCTCAATCAGTTCGACAGTGCCACGAAGCAGGTGCTGACCGAAGAGATCGACGCGAAGTACGCCGAGGACTTAAGGCTGCTCCGGGGAGACATCGCGCAGAACGCGGATGCCGTCAGCACGTATACGCAGAGAGTTGCCGCAGGAGAGAACCGCCTGAACAACGAGTTCGTCCAGTATGTCGGCACACGCAACCTTACACATGACAAGATCGAGCAGATGATCGGAATGCTTGACTCAGGAGAGGCGGCATCCGTCAGCGACGCGATCTCAAAGATCAAATAAGACAAAAATACATATAGAAAGCAGGTATAAACCCAATGGAAAAGCTGATCACTGTCAGAGAACTGTTTAAAGAGACTGACAAATATATCGATAAGGAAGTAGCTGTCGGCGGATGGGTCCGTTCGGTCAGAGACTCCCGTACTTTCGGATTCCTCGTGCTGAACGACGGCAGCTGTTTTGACACGCTGCAGGTCGTCTATCATGATGCGCTTCCGAATTTTGCGGAGATCTCCAAGCTGAACGTCGGCTCCTCCGTGATCGTACGCGGCACGCTCGTCGCTACTCCGGAAGCCAAGCAGCCTTTCGAGATCCAGGCCTCTTCGGTGGAGGTGGAAGGAACCTCCACGCCCGACTATCCTCTGCAGAAGAAGCGCCATTCACTCGAGTATCTCCGCACGCTGCCCCATCTGAGACAGCGCACCAATACCTTTATGGCGGTTTTCAGAGTACGTTCGCTTCTTGCATATGCGATCCACAAGTTCTATCAGGAAAGAGGATTCGTATATGTGCACACGCCGCTGATCACGGCATCCGACTGTGAGGGCGCGGGCGAGATGTTCCAGGTCACGACTCTGGACCTGGACCGCATCGCTAAGAGCGACGCGAAGGAAGTCGATTACGCAAAAGACTTCTTCTGCAAGCCGACCTTCCTGACCGTTTCAGGCCAGCTCAACGTCGAGACTTACATGGAAGCGTTCCGCAATGTCTATACCTTCGGACCGACCTTCCGCGCTGAGAATTCCAACACGACGAGACATGCGGCC
>JAFPHE010000091.1 GCA_017388745.1 Lachnospiraceae bacterium
ACCGCCGAAACATGCGCGCCGACCGTCGAGGCCGGATAAAAATACGAAAGTCCGTACTGGATCAAACATCTGTCCACGGCATCGGAGTTGTCGCTTCCCCAGATCTGCGGTTCATAATGCAGCATACCGGCGTCAAAGCGTCCTCCGCCGCCGCTGCAGCCCTCGATCAGAAGATCCGGATACCGTTCGGTCAGCTTTTTAAGGAACTCATAGACGCCCGCCACATACTCATAGCGCACCTTACCGGGCACGTGTTCCAGCGAATAAACATCCGCGACGCTCCGGTTCATGTCCCACTTGACGTAGGAGACATTGCCCTGATCCAGGACTTCGGCAATACTTTGGAAAATGCTGTCGCGCACTTCCTTCCTCGAAAAGTCCAGCACCAGCTGGTTCCTTGCGTATACGGGCGGCTTGCCGGGCACCTTCAGCACCCAGTCCGGATGCGCGCGGTAGAGGTCGCTGTCCTCATTGACCATCTCCGGTTCGATCCAGATGCCGAACTTCATGCCTTTTTCTTCCACCCTCCGGATAAGCTCGCTTAAGGAACAGCCGAGCTTCTTTTCATTGGGCTTCCAGTCTCCAAGAGCGCGAAGGTCGTCGTTGCGCAAGCCGAACCAGCCGTCGTCCATGACGACCATGTCCAGTCCGAGATCCGCCGCCTCATCCGCAAGATGTACGATGGTATCGCCGTCAAAATCAAAGTATGCCGCCTCCCAGCTGTTGATGAGCACGGGGCGGGGCTTGCCCGCATAGGGATCCCGGATGACGTATGCCCTCAGAAAATCATGGTAGGTGAGCGACAGCTCCCGGAAACCCTGCTTTGTAAAGCTTAAGACGCATTCCGGCGCTTCCAGCTCCTCTCCCGGCATCAGCGGGTAGGCGAGCTGTTCGTCATTCATGCCCATGAGCAGGCGTGTCTGTTCGAACTGGTCCTTTTCAGCCTCGCATAAAAAGCTACCGCTGAAAGAAAGCAGGCATCCGGTCACCGCGCCGTTTTCCTCCGACGCTTCCCAGTCCGCAAGTATGACCGCCGGGTTATGCTGGTGGCTGCTTGTCCCGCGGCGGCTGCCGATGCTAAGGGCCGCATGGCCGACCGGCGTACGTTCTTTCTGCATCTCAAGGGTATGGCGCCCATGGAAATGCACGAGCTCGTAAGATCCGCTCAGGTAGTCCAGACAGCAGCTCAATGCCCTTCTGATCACCACCCTGCCGGTTCCCCTGTTGCGGATCACCGCGGCACGCGTGATGACGTTCTCCGCCTCATAGACGCCGTAGAGAAGCTCGACTTCGACGCCGCTCAATGCGTCGGTCAGCGTGACGGAAAGGGTCGTGACATTGCCGTCCGCCTTTCCTGCTGGATCCGGTCTTTCACCTCGCGCCGAAGGAAGGCGCTTCAGGCAGTATTTGCCGTCCCGGATCTCGTGGCCTTTATAACGAAGGTCACAGCTCACTGCGCCGTCTGCGTTTTCCATCTTGAAAGCAATACCGCGGTAGTCTCCGGTCCCCTTGAAGGGGTATTCCTGGGGCAGCGTATCCAGCGAATAGGTCTTGTCCAGATGCTTTTCCGCGGGGTTTCCGGAAAAACCCCTGTCAAGGAAGGTCAGCAGATAGTCCATCGGCTGGTCTGTCCTGCTGCCGTAGTAAAGATGAAGCAGATAGCCGAGCTCATCCACTTTCATCTGATAATCCGTATCTCTGGTCTTTAATGTAAACAGTCCATGATCCGCATCATATATGACTGACATAAGTATCCTCCGTATCGATTTATCCGGCGATCCAGACCGCCGCTTCCCAGGGCTCCAGGGTCATGTCAGAAGCAAACGCCTTTTTGCTCCCTGAGCTCAGCGCAGGGAGCTTCCCGGCAAGCTTCGTAAGGATCTCCTGAATCCCGTGCGCAGAGCCTGCGGAAAAGCCGATCGTTCTTTCCTCTGCCGTAAGATTGCCGACGACCAGCGCCGCCTTTTGGCCTTCCGTTCTGAGATAGGCAAAGACCGCCGGATCGTCCGCAAGAAGGAGCTGAAAGTCCCCGTAGACCAGGAGATCCTTTTCCGGGCTCTTTGTCCTAAAGCGAAGGAGCTTCCGGTAGTACTGCAGCACCGAATCCGGATCCGCCTCTTCGGCGGCGGCATTGACTGAAGTGTAATTCGGGTTGACCGGCATCCAGGGCGTTCCTTCGGTAAAGCCTGCACCGGCTCCGCCGTTCCACTGCATCGGGGTGCGGGCATTGTCCCTGCTCTTATAGGCGATGGCGTCGAGGAGTTCTTCCGGCTCCCTTGATCCCGATCCCGTCAGCTGCCGGAAAGCGCCGACGGATTCGATATCATGGTAGTCTTCGATCCCCCTGAACGGGTAATTCGTCATGCCCAGCTCCTCGCCCTGATAAAGATACGGCGTTCCTTCCATGAGGTAGAGGACCGTGGCGATGGCCTTGGCGCTCTCCGGGCTGTTGTCCCCGAGCCGGGAGACCGCCCTCGGCTGGTCATGGTTGTTGAAATAGATCGAGTTCCAGGCGTTCCCGTGGAGCTCCTGCTGCCATTTGCAGAGATTAGCCTTTAAGAGCGGCAGGTCCATGGGCTTATGCGCCCATTTATCCGCGATCCCGCCGTCTAAGTTCACATGCTCGAACTGGAAGATCATGTTGAGCTCTCCCCTGTCCGTGCCCGCAATGAGCCTCGCCGCGGCCGGATCCGTGCCACCGCATTCTCCAACTGTCATTATATCATACCGCGACAGTACTTCGCGATTCATTTCCTGCAGATATTCGTGAAGACGGGGACCATTCGTGACCATGTAGCCCGCGTCGCAGTACTGCCCTGCTCCCGCGGGTCCGTCGGCAAAGACCGGAGGCTTTGAGATCATGTTGATCACGTCCATCCGGAACCCGTCGATCCCCTTGTCGAGCCAGAAGCGCATCATGTCATACACTTCCCGGCGGACTTCGGGGTTGTCCCAGTTCAGGTCAGGCTGCTTTTTCGAGAAACAGTGCAGATAGTACTGTCCCGTCTTTTCGTCCCATTCCCATGCGGAACCTCCGAACGCGCTGCCCCAGTTCGTGGGGGCATGACCGTCGACGGGATCCCGCCATATATAATAATCTCTCTTTTCACTTTCCCTCGAAGAACGGCTCTCCTGGAACCAGGCGTGCTCGTCAGAGGTATGGTTTACGACCAGGTCCATCATGATCTTTAAGGAGCGTCCGTGCGCCTCCTCAAGCAGGCGGTCGAAGTCCGCCATCGTGCCGAATTCCGGCATGATCGCCCTGTAGTCTGAGATGTCATAACCGTTGTCATCATTGGGGGAAGCGTATACGGGCGCGAGCCAGAGCACGTTCACTCCGAGCTCTTTCAGATAATCGAGCTTTTCGATGATGCCCTTCAGATCGCCGATGCCGTCTCCGTCCGAATCATTGAACGAACGGGGATAGATCTCGTATACGATGCTTTCCTTCCACCAGGTCTTTTTCATATTCGCTTTCCTCGGTTTTCAATTCACACAAAAGGGTCAATGCACATATGGATGTTGCATTGACCCTCCTTTGAACAGAATAATGGTTGTTTATTAGTCCGCAAGCTTATACGCTTACTTGACTGCGCCGGAAGTGACACCCTCGACGATGTATCTCTGCAGGAAGATGTAGAGAATGAGGATCGGCAGCATGGCGAGCAGCAGTGCCGCCATGACAAGGCCGATATCTGTTGAATACGTTCCGTAGAAGATCTGTGTTGCGATCGGGATGGTGTAAAGTTCCTTTTTCGCCAGCACCAGGGACGGTAACAGATAGTCGTTCCAGAATGCCATGGCATCGATGATTGCGACTGTCGCGATCGTGGGCTTTAACAGCGGGAAGACGATCTTCCAGAAGGTCTGCCAGCGGTTGCAGCCGTCGATCTTGGCCGCTTCTTCCAGGGCGATCGGTACGTTGGTGTTGATCGCGCCGTGGAACATGAAGGTTGCCATGGAAAGTGAGAATCCGACGTGCATGAAGATCAGGGTCGCTCTATGGTTCAGTACGCCGAGGACGCCGCCGTAAAGGGATACGAGCGGGATCATCAGGACCTGGAACGGGATGACCATTGATGCGATCATCAGGCCGAACAGTGCACCGCAGGCCTTCCACTTGTTACGTACGATGACGTAAGCAGCCATGGCCGCGAGCAGCAGCGTGAAGATGGTCGAGAAGATCGTGATGCATGCGGAGTTCGCGAAGGAACGCCAGAAACTCATCTTGTTCATGGCGTTCGGGAAGTTAGCCGTTGTAAAACCGTGCGCGCCGACCAGAGCCAGCGGATCCGATGTGATATCTGCCTTTGTCTTGAACACGTTGATGATGACCAGCACGAACGGGAAGATAAAAGCGATAAACAGGATGATCAGAAGAATGATCTTCAGAACGCCGAATATTTTCGCATTGCGGGCAGCTTTCTCATTTAAAGTTTCCATTAAGCTGATACCTCCGCTTTCTTACCGATATAGACCTGCAGGACGCCGACGACGGCACAGACGATGAAGAGCACCAGCGCTTCCGCCTGGCCTGTACCGTAATCCTTGTAGGTAAATGCTGTGTTGTAAACGTGCATGGCCGCCATGACCGAGCTGTTGAACGGTTCGCCGTTGGTAAAGGAAAGGTTCACATCGTAGACCATGAAGCAGCGGGTGATCGTCAGGAACAGACACTGAACGAAGGATGAAACCATCAGCGGCACGGAGATGTGCACGATCGTCTGCATGTTGGTGCAGCCGTCGATCTTGGCCGCCTCGATGACGTCATTGGAGACGCTCATGAAGCCTGCTACGTAGATCAGCATCATGTAACCGGCGTACTGCCATACGGATACGATGATCAGGCAGAGCATCGCGCCGTTGGTCGTCGCCAGCCATGAGGTGGAAAGTGCTCCGATGGAAAGTGCATTGCCCAGAGAAACGAATGCTCTGTTAAACACGAACTTCCAGATATAACCGAGAACGATACCGCCGATCAGGTTGGGAACGAAGAAGCCGGCACGGAAGAAGTTCTGTCCCTTGACGCCGCTCGTTACCAGGAATGCCAGGATGAATGCCACGACATTGACCAGAATGACGGAGATCACGGAGTAGATCGCGGTTCTTAAAAGAGCCTGCCAGAACGCGCCATCCTGAAAAGTCGCCGCGTAGTTTGTGAGGCCCACGAAAGGCTTGCTCACCGACACGCCGTCCCAGCTCGTAAAGGTCAGATAAAGACCGTATATGAACGGAACGATGACGACCGCACAGAAGATGAAGGTCGTCACGCCGGCGAACATCAGAAACTGTTTTGTCTTATAAGACATTGTGTTAGTGTTCATATAACCCCCACAACTCACATATTGCCCGGCCGGTCCGGGCAGGGCCGGCCGGGGATGAAACTGGAAGTATTATCAGTGCTCTACAGGAGTGGTCGATGACCAGTAGCTCTCGACTTCAGCAGCGAAGCCGGCACGGTCGATCTGGCCTGCAAGGTACTTCTGCATGGAAGCGCCGACCTTTGAATAATGATCATCCGGATCGTAGTTGTAGTTGTCGATCAGCTTGCCTGCGTCAGCATAGCTCTTGACAGAGAAGGAAAGCGGATCAAGGGCATCAGCATTGATGTTGGAGAATGCCGGAACCAGTGCGCAGCGCTCGGTCAGGAACTTGTTGCCTGCTTCGTCGCTTACGAGCCAGTTCAGGAAATCCTTCGCAGCCTGTACCTGCTCTGCGGACAGGGTCGAAGCGGAGTCGATGAAGAAATACTTGGAACCGCCGCCGACGAGCTTCTCGTTGGAGCCGTCAGTGGTGTTCTGCGGAACAGGCATCATGCCCATCTTCTCAGCAGGATCGAAGTCCTTGATCAGGGACCAGTCCCAGTTGCCGCCGAACATGAATGCGATCTCGCCTTCAGCCAGCTTCTGCTCGGAAACTTCACGCTCTGCCGCTACCGGCTGTCCGGCCGCGTAGTTGTACTTCATGAGGACATCGAAGGTATCCATCATATCGTTGAACTTCTGGTTGTTAGCCAGATCAGCGGTGCCTGCATACAGGGACTGGATGAATGCTTCCGGATCGTCCTGCTCTTCGTAGATCTCCTGGAAGTAATGAGCTGCCAGTGACCAGTCTTCCTTCATGATGCCGACCGGCGCAGCCATGCCGCCTGCGACCAGCTTGTCAAGAAGTGCTGTGAAAGCGTCGAGCGTCTTGTAATCATCCGGATTGAACTCTTCGCCGGTGATCGCTTCGATCGCAGTTGCGTTATACATGATGCCGCGGGCCTCGATACAAACCGGGAAGCCCTTGACCTGGCCGTCAACGCTGATAGCGTAATCAGTGTTCTTGACCCAGTCCTGATCGGAAAGATCCAGTGCGTGCTCCGGTCCGAGGGAGTAGATATCCTTCGCGTCGACCATGGAGATGGTGTAAGGATCGTTAGCCGCATACTTGGTAGCCATATGAGCTGCTACGGTGTCGCTGGAGTAGTAAACTTCAACATTGACACCCTTCTCCTTGGTGTACTCCTCAGCCAGCTCTACGAACTGATCCTGGATCTCACTCTTGGAGTTGAAAATGGTGATCGCTGTACCGCCGCCTGAAGAGGATCCCGAAGCGGAACCTGTGTCTGCGGATGAGCCGCCGCATGCCGCAAGGGAAACTACCATGGCTGCAGTCAGCGCGATTGAAAGGAACTTCTTTTTCATATTACTTAGCCCTCCTGGGAGAAAATTAAACATGGCAGCCTGCCTGTTCCGGGTCAAAAAAAGCCCCGAAAAAAGCATTCGCCTATATCGTTTCAATACTATCATCGTATGGTTGCAGTGTCAATAATTTGAACAGTTTCCATTATGCGGTTTGTTTGTTTTCAATCATTTTTTATTCTTATAATTGTGCAATTTATCAAAACGAAACGGTTTGTGCGTCCTGACCGCCTCACCGGGAAACATGCCGCCGAAAGTGCGCCGGACTTCCTTGTTCCGGGCTCTGAAAGTCCGGGGCTTCAGCACCCTCTCCGGGCGCTCTCCCACTTGCATTCTCCCGGCGCTTCTGTTAGACTCATTCATATCACTTTGAGAGCCGGAGATACTTCATCTATGTTTGACAGGATGTTCAGAAACAACAACCCGTTCTGGCAGTCCATGGGGACTGTCTATGACGTTTTTATCGTCAATTCGCTCTGGCTTCTTTGCTGCATACCGGTATTTACGATCGGTCCCGCCACGACAGCCGCGTACTATGCCCTGATCCAGCGTCTGCTGGGGGAAGGAAACGGCGTTCACAGGGACTTCTTTGCTTCGTTCAAACGTAATTTCCGTCAGGGAACGGCCCTCGGCCTGCTCCTGACTTTCATCGGTGCCTTTCTCGCTTTCGACATTGTCCTCTGCAGGAGGTCGGGCACCGGCATCTTCAGTTTCTTTATGTTCTTTTTCATCGTGATCTTCATCTTCTGGGCATTTGTAACGCTCTATGCCTTTCCGCTGCTCGCGAAGTTCGACCGTACGAACAGGGAGATCCTGATCTGGGCTTTCACGCTTTCGGTCAAGAATCTTCCCATGACCCTGATGATGCTCTTCGTCTTTACCGCGGCGCTGTGGATGTGCCACATCGTCCCCGGGCTGATCTTCATCATGTTCGGAGCGGCGATGCAGTTCAGCACAACGGTGCTCACCGCCATCTTCAAGCCATGGCTCCCGAAACCGGAACCGGACGATTTTGAAGAAGCTGCGTCTGATGAAACGTACGGCGGCACATACGACGGCATGAACGGCACGGATCCGATGCCTGACGGGCTCAGCGATGACGAGCTCAGGATGTACGGGATCAGTCCGGAAGAAGCCGCGCGTCTTATGAGCGCTCCGGACAGCACAGACAGTGAGACCGCAGCAAAGAACACGGAGGCGCCGGATGAACACTGAGCCTTGTGAAAAGAAAAAAGCTTCCGGCGAAGAAAAGGAAGAATCCGTCTTCCGGCAGGAAGTCCGCCGGGATATCGAGACATTCCGCAGGCTTCACGGAAGGCGAAGGCTCCGATTCGTCTATGATTACTACCGCTGGAAGATCCTCGGCGCCGTGACGATCCTCATCTGCCTTATCCTCGCAGCCAATATCCTGTGGCAGGGCCATAAGCCCTGCCGTCTCAGAGTCTGTGTCGTCCTGAACAATGACCAGTACTGCACGGACTGGTTCGACGCTTTCCGGAAAGACCTCCAGTCCGACGGAAACAAAGCGGCCGTCGAAGTCAACCAGGACCAGCCTTTTGATTATGACAACATCTATTACTACATACACGAGCTCGAGGTCATGACGACGGTCTCCTCGCAGCGCATGGACGCCGCGGTCTGCGGTCCCGACATGTACAGCTATCTCCTCTCGATCAATGCCTGCGCCCCGCTGGATGAGACGCTTCCCGCTGATGACTTTGAACCCTGGAATGCCGAAGGCCTCGCTGTCAGGAGCACTGCCGGCCTCATCATCCGCGAAGACGGCACGACGGACGACAGCAAAGCCTCGGAAGGCCTGTTTGCGCTCGACATTTCCGGCACCGCCTTCGGGCAGAACTACAACGCGGACCAGATGCTCGCAGACGGGGAGGAGCCGGCTCCTCTTTATTTCATCATCATCTCCAATACGGAACACACGGATGACTGTGTGAAACTCGCAGAAGCGCTTATGCGCTGACCTCTCGGTGTATAAAACTGTTTACGGAGGATCCCTATGGCATTTACGGCATCCAGCGCTGCGGCGCACTATGAAAAAGCATATGCGGCAGGCATGAAGCAGGGCGGCACCCCCGCCGTGCTGACGGACGTCCTTGCCGCGGACAATGTCTCCTATCCCGCGCATTATCCTCTCGGCGTGATCCAGATCCCGCTCGAACAGGTCGCGGGTACTTATACAAAGAGCCGGAGCGATTCTTTCAGTTCGGGCTTTTATCCTATGATGGAAGAAGGCTCCGAGTTTGCCGACAAATGGAAAGCGCTCTGCCGGGCACATCTCGAAGAAGGCATCCATACACCTGTCAAGGCGTATGAATACATGAACCTCTATTACATCGTTGAAGGCAACAAGCGCGTCAGCGTCCTGAAATATTTCGACGCGGATTCCATTGCCGCGGACGTGACACGCATCATGCCGCCGATCGCGGACAGGGAGGCCGTCCGGATCAACTACGAATACATCGATTTCTTCCACCAGACCGGCATCAATTACATCTATTTCCGCACACAGGGCTGTTTCCACCGGCTGATGCGCCTCGTGGGAAAGACGTTCTACGAACCCTGGTCGGACGACGACCGTGCGGACTTCAACTCGGTCTACACCAGGTTCCGCACAGAGCTAGAGCACGAGCTCGGACGCCTCTCTTATGTGGAAGCCAGCACCGCATTCCTGGCATTTCTCGGACTGTATGATTATGCGGACCTGAAAGAAATGCCCTTAAGCGGCCTGAAGGATCTGGTCCTCAAATCGGAATCCGCGCTCGAGACCGCTGTCTCCGGCGAGCAGGCGAGCATCCGGCTCGACCCCGCGGAGACAAAAGCCGGTTTCCTGCAGTCCCTGCTGCCCGTGCCCAAATCGGGAAAGTTGCTCAAAGTCGGCTTCATCCAGCACAAAACACCGGAAGAATCCGGCTGGAGCCGCGGCCATGAACACGCGAGGAAACACCTGGAAAAGGTCTTCGGCGACGAGATCGTCACCTTTGCAAGATCCGGCATCGGTCCCGAAGAGATCGGCGATACCGTAAAACAGGCGGTCGGCGAAGGGACGGACGTCCTCTTTACGACTTCTTCGATCTTTCTGAAGGAAAGCATCCGTTCCGCCCTCGAATACCCTGCCGTAAAGATCCTGAACTGCTCTCTCAACAAGCCGCAGAAAGCGGTCCGGACTTATTACGCGCGTATGCATGAGGTCAAATTCCTCATGGGAACGATCGCGGCAACGATCGCAGAGAACCACCGGATCGGCTTCATAGCGGACTTCCCGATCTACGGAACGATCGCAGGCATCAACGCTTTCGCTCTGGGTGCCCAGATGATCGATCCCAGAGTGCAGATCTATCTCAACTGGTCCTGCATCGAAGGCGTGGACTTAAATGCCTTCCTGTGGGAAAACGAGCTCTCCGTCGTCTGCGGCAAGGATTCGGAACTCGGCACGCAGGATCACCGCTACGGCCTGTACCGCATCAGTGAAGGCAATCTGTGGAATATCGCAGTGCCCGTCTGGAACTGGTCCGTCTTTTACGAAAAGATCGTCCGCTCGGTACTGGACGGTACCTGGAAGTCCGAAGAAACGAAGTCAAACGCACAGGGCATCAATTACTGGTGGGGCATGTCCTCCGGGATCGTCAACCTGATCTATTCGCGCAGGCTTCCGACCGGAACGCTTCGTCTGGTGCGTTCCCTCCGCGACGCTGTTGCCGCGGGCACGCTCAATCCGTTCAGCGGACCGCTCGTCTCCCAGGACGGCCGTGTGCGGAAAGGTGTCTCAGAGACTCTCTCTCCCGAGGAGATCATCGGCATCGACTGGCTGGCGGACAATGTCATCGGCTCCATACCGGAAGCATCCGTACTGGATCCGGAAGCAAGGCTCCTTGCCGATTTCCAGAGCGTCCGCACCGGGGAGACGATCCTATGAAGATCCTTGCGATTGCAGATACCGAATCCTCCATGCTCTGGGACTTTTATCAGAGCAGCTACCTCGAAGACATCGACCTGATCCTCTCCGCAG
>JAFPHE010000092.1 GCA_017388745.1 Lachnospiraceae bacterium
CCGAAGTACTCCCGGATGCTGTCCGCGAGGTATCCCGTCACTAAAATAACGTCCGTGATGCCGTTTTCCTTCAGGCATTCCAGCTGGTACTGCAACACTGGTTTCCCGAGCACCGGAATCATCGGTTTAGGTATGTCGGATGCCACAGAGCGGATCCGGGTCCCATGCCCGCCCGCCATGATAACTGCTTTCATATGATCTCCTTTGTCCTGGGCTTATTGTTCAGCCCCTCCGGTCCATCCTGTCGACAAAAGTCCGGTTCATAGCAAATCGTCTGACGAGTCCGTGCGGAAGCTTCCTGTAGGACTTCCCGAGCCGGTAGCCCAGATATTTCCAGCCGGATCTCCAGATCAGCCCGGGCACTTCCGCCGCATGTCCGTTTGAGATCAGGTGCTCTGCCGTCTGACGGACGAGCCGGATCCCTTCCCCTTCGGAACGGATCCTGCCGAACACCTCCGGATGCATGGCCTGGCTCATGCCGAGGTCGAAGTTACGGTGAAACTGCTGCATCGCCGTATAGTCGTGCGCATGTATGACGCGCGCATCCGACCGGTAGACGGAAGCGTAGCCGGAACGAAGCGCAGCGGATGCGTAGATCATGTCTTCGTTGAAGATCGCCTCCCGCACGAAACCTCCCAGCCTCTCATAGATCTTACGGTCATAGATACAGCAGACATTGGATGCGAAAAAGGTCTTGATTCCGAGTTCCGGAAGATCATCGATCGTCTTTTTCCTGTTTTTTGCGGGGTAATTGAAGCTTCTTGTATATTTTTCGCTTTCAGACGTGAATGTTTCCGGAAGCTGTCTGGCATAGGCAAGTGCCGCATCGGGATCCTGCATGGCGCTGACCAGCTGTCCGATCAGGAAGATGTCCGCAGGCACGGCATCGTCGGTCATGCACAGGAAAAGATCCGCATCGCTCATCTCCACCGCCGCCCTGCGTGTGCCCGCATGGTCAAATTCTTCTTTGGATATATGATTCAGCGTAACGTCCCGCATGCTTCCAAGCATCTTTTTCACGCTGTCCGGCATCAGATCCTCACCGGTGTTGACGACGATCAGGCGGTGATACGGATACGTCTGCTTTTCCAGCATCGACAAAAGCCGGATGAATCGCTCACCCGGTCGGTATGTCGGTATGATAATGTCAACGGTACGGGGATCCGCCATTTGTTTCCTCTGCTCTCCGCTCTTTTTCCTTACGGAGCTCCTTATGGTAGGTGCTGATAAACACGAGCATGGTCAGCAGCATATAGAGGGGATAAGCCGTCGCAGCGCCTTCCATGCCGAAGCCGGTCACGGCGCGTCTTGTGATCACAAAAGCCACGACCGCCATCAGTACGTAATTGAAGAAGATCATCTTCTGCTGCCGCATGATGATCAGGATGTAGTAAAAAAGATTGGTCATGGCATAGCAACACCCGCCTGCGATGATCAGGACAAAGTTCCAGTGGTGGCGTATCAGTACCCCGTAATACTGTTCGCCGAGTATGCCCTCGAAGAGCATAAGGACCCAGCGCCCCACGACGAGAGTTCCACCGACAGCAAGCAGCGACAGTATCACGATATAGACCGCCAGGATCCGGATGATCTTCTGATAACGCGCAAAGTCGGCTTTCTCATAGATCTCCGCCAGCCTCGTCATATAAGGCCGGATGATGAAGTTCGCGACCAGGTAGATCACGGAGGTCGGCATAAAAAGGATATTGAAGATGCCGCTGTCCGCGTCTGTCAGATGAAGGTCGATCGCATACTTGGATGCGGAAAAAATATAAAAATCGACAAAGACCGACAGGAACAAAAGCACCGTGCTCATAAAGAGCGACTTCGCCCTGGCAGTGAGGATACGGGAAATGCCTGCCATGGGAGTTTTGCCGCCGGCATCATCTGCTGCTCCGGAGTTTTTGACCGCAACAACGTGTTTCCTGATATACGCCCTGAAAAACAGGATGACAGCCGCATGGACAAGCACCGCCGCACCTGCTGCCAAAAGCAGGCTTCCGGTCGTGACCAGCACGACCGCAAACACCGCCACTGCCATGAGCGTCCGCACAGTCAGCTCCTGGCCGCCAAGATACAGCATGCCCATACGCTGACACTCCGATTCATAAAGATCAGCGATGCCGTCC
>JAFPHE010000093.1 GCA_017388745.1 Lachnospiraceae bacterium
CTGCTGTCACCGCACTCTGCGTTTCCTGACCGGCGGTCGTATATGCCGTACCCGGTGCCTCGGAGATCTCCGGGATCTGCACGGGCCCGCTGTTTTCACCTGCTGAAGCCGGCTGCTTCACGCCCGGAGCATAGATCACGCCCGAAGGCGCAGCCAGTACCGTGACCTCGCCCTGCCCGATAGTTCCGGCAAGCAGGATTGCCAAAGCTGCTGTTATCAGAAAATTGCGTTTTTTCATATCTCGTATCCTTTCGATCCGTATATCATCTGTGCTGCCGGTCCGTAAGGTCAGTGTCCTAACAGCGTAAACCAGATCAGTACGATCACTCCGAGCGCGATCCGGTAATATCCGAAGACCGTGAAATCATTCTTACGGATATATTTCAGAAGGAAGCGGATCGTATACACCGCCACCAGGAAGGAGACGAGCATGCCCAGAAGCAGCTCGAACACCTGGAATGCGGTAAAACCGAAGCCGTGCTTGACGATCTTTAACAGGCTCGCACCGAACATGACGGGAATGCCGAGGAAGAAAGAAAACTCCGCTGCGACCGGTCTTGAACAGCCGAGGATCATGGCACCCAGGATCGTCGCTCCGGAACGGGATGTGCCGGGGATCAGCGCCAGACACTGGAACATGCCGATCAGAAGTGCCGTGCGGTAGTCCAGACGGGACATCTTGTTGATCGGAAAGACCTTCTTCCGGTTGTAATTCTCCAGGACAATGAACGCGATGCCGTAAAGGATCAGCGTGACGGCTATGACCGTCGGCGTGCTTAAATAGGCATCCAGGAAATCATCCAGCGGCAGCCCGACGATGACCGCGGGCAGACAGGCGATGATGATCTTGGTCCAGAGCGTCCAGGTCGCGCGCTTCTGCTTGTCCGACTTGGCCCTTGAAAAAGGCCACAGCTTGTCCCAGTAGAGCCATACGACCGCCAGGATGGCGCCGAGCTGGATCACGACCTTGAACACGTTCCAGAAATCCTCCGGCTGGTCCAGATGGATCAGATTCTCAAGAAGGATCAGGTGTCCGGTTGACGAGATCGGCAGCCACTCGGTATAGCCTTCAATGATGCCGAAAAGAATGATTTTCAATATTTCCAGTATGATCATTTCTGCCCCCGCTTAATAAGACCCGGATCCGGCACCGCCGGACTGAAGGTCCGGGATCTGCCAGTCGATCGGTGTGATATGGTGACTGATGAGAAACTCGTTACACTTGGAGAAATGTCTGCATCCGAAGAATCCGCGCGATGCTGAAAGCGGGCTCGGGTGCGGTGCCGTCAGGATCAGATGTGCGGGGTTGTCCAGCATCTTCATCTTCTCCTGTGCTGGTCTTCCCCACAGCATGAACACGATCGGCCTGTCAACTTCATTGAGCGCCCGGATCGCGGCATCCGTAAACTGTTCCCATCCGATGCCCCTGTGGGAAAACGCCTGATGCGCTCTCACCGTCAGGACCGTGTTCAGCAGCAGAACGCCCTGCTTCGCCCACGGCACGAGACAGCCGTTATCCGGGATCCTGCAGCCGAGATCGCTCGCCAGTTCCTTATAGATGTTCTGCAGTGAAGGCGGTATCTCGATGCCGGGGTTGACCGAAAAGCATAATCCGTGTGCCTGCCCGTCCCCGTGGTACGGGTCCTGCCCAAGGATGACCACCTTCACTTCGCTCAAAGGCGTCAGTTCGAATGCCGTATACAGATCCGCGGCCTTTGGAAAGACCCGGTAATGCTCATACTCATCCCTGACCCTGTAATAGAGCTCACGGTAATAAGGTTTTTTAAATTCGGGAGCCAGCGGCCCCAGCCAGTCGTTCGTGATCATAGTGAGTTTATCTTATCATAATTACCTGATGAAGGAAAGTACTGTAAATGATCCTCTCCGTGACGGGCTTCAGCGTGAGCTGGGTAAGCGCTCTCGCATAAAGCTCCAGCTGTGTGCGGTAGTGGCGCACCAGTTCTTCCGCATTTTCGGCCCGGTCGGTCTTGTAATCGATCAGGACGATATGGTCATCCTCTTCGATATAGGCGTCGATGATGCCCTGCAGAAGCTGCAGCTCCCGGGAATGCTGCTCCGGATCCAGTTCCGCAGCGGGAAGCCCGATCATAAAGTGCTGCTCCCTGAAGAGGCGGCCTTCCGCCTCTGCTTTTGCCATCCTCTGCCCGAGCGGCGATTCAAGGAACATTTCCACAGCATGCCAGTTGACGAGTTCCTTCACTTCCGGACTCATCCGGCTGCTCAGCTTCAGTTCTTCCAGTTGTTCCGCGGCGCTTCCCCGGTAGCTCAACAGCTCCATTGCCCGGTGATATGCCGTACCCTGCAGCGCACCACGGCTCACAGCAGTCCGGTTATTCTGCCAAAGTCCGTTTCCGAAGTCTGTTTCTGCTTCCGCTCCGTCATCGTAATCATGATACGCTTCCGTATCAGGTCCTTTGCCGCTCCCGTCTGCGACATCCCCGGCAGGTGCCGGCGGCTCTTCTTCAAAGGACTTCATCTTGATCTCCGATACGGAGATCTTCGGTCTGAGCTTTGTCTCGTCTGTCCAGCGATACTGTGCCTTAAGGGAAGCCCTCAGTTCTTCCATAAACGCTGTCTCTCCGGCTGCCGTGTCACTGCCGCGGTCGAGAAGATCTTCCAGCAGGGACCGCTCCGCTTCCGTCTCGCGCAGATCATTTTCAGCAAGGTCCGCCGCTGTCAGATCCCTGATCTCAATGCTGTCTGCACCGCGGGAAACAGCCAGCAATACCCAGTCAGCCCATGCCTTGAACTGGCGGATGAACTGTACGGGGAAAGGCCCGTCGCATCTGCCCGGCTCGTCGAGCAGCTGAGCCATGCCGATGGTTTTTTCCTTTTTTTCCACGGCCTTGTCCCGGGCTGCCGTCATGACCAGTTTCTCCCTGGCCCTCGTCATCGCCACATAAAAGAGACGCAGCTGTTCCCCCTGGCCTTCCCGGTTCATCTTCTCCCGGATCAGTGCCTTTTTGAGGCTCGGATAACGGATGTTGGTGCCGGGATCCGTATAGTCTGAGCCGATACCGAGTTCTTTGTCGATCAGGACGCCCTCTTCCTTGTCGCCTCCGACGGGCGGCGGCGCCATGCGGACCAGGAAAACGACCGGAAACTCCAGTCCCTTTGATCCGTGGATCGTCATGACCCGGACGATATCATCATTTTCGGAAACAGCTCCCGCCTCTCCGTGATCCGTATCGTATTTCTTCAGAAGCTCTATATAACGGATGAAATGAAACAGTCCGTGATAGCTCGTATTGCCGTAGGCTTCCGCCTTTTCGAGAAGCATATCCAGGTTTTTGCGGCGAACGTTTCCTCTGGGTCCTGCGGACATACAGTTGTAGAACCCGGTCTCCGTATAGATCTTCTCCAGAAGCACATGTACGGGAAGGACATCGGCCAGTCCGCGCCATCCGTTCAGTTTTTTCAGAAAAGCCGCTGCCTTTTCATCCCTTCCGGCAGCATATAAAAGCGCGCTGTAAAAGTCTCCCGGTTCTTCAGCGGTCTCGGAACAATGCTCCTCGTAATCCGCACGGATCACGGCCAGCTCATCGTCGCTGAAGCCGCCCGCCATGCTCCTAAGCACTGCGGCGAGCGCCGTATCCTGCCTCGGATTGTCGATCACGGCAAGATACGAAAGCATCACTTCCACTTCCGGCGCGCTGAAGTATCCGGCCGAATTGTGAAAATACGCCGGGATCCCTTCCGCGTTAAGGAGATCCGTCAGCTTCTCCGCATGGCCTTTCGCCGCCCGCATCAGTATCACGATATCCCGGAAACGGAGCGGCCGCATGCACCCGCTTTCTTTATCCTTTACCTGAAATGCTTCGGACGGATCACGCAAACTGACCATCTCACGGATCTTCTGTGCGATCATACGGTATTCCGCCTCGTCCGCCGCCAGGTCCGGGACTCCGCCCGGATCGAGCATCAGTAGCTCCGTCCGGCATCCGGCAGTCTCCGGATAAACGGCACCGGCGTAAAGCCTTGCGGCATCATCATACTGAATGCCGCCCAGTTCCCTGCGCATAAGGCAGTCAAATGTATCGTTGACGCTGTCCAGCACTTCCGGCCTGCTGCGGAAGTTTCTGTTCAGTTCGATCTTCCTCCTGGGGCCGCTGTCCGTGTAAGTCTCATGCTTTTCTATGAAGAGCGTAGGATCCGCCTGGCGGAAACCGTAAATGCTCTGTTTGACGTCTCCTACCATGAAGGTGTCCGGGCGTCCGAAGCGTTCCGCTGAAAGTGCCTTCAGCAGCGCTTCCTGCACGCCGTTCGAATCCTGGTACTCGTCGATCATGATCTCTTTGAACTGTCCCGCCAGCTCATCCGCGAGTGCGGAAGGAACTCTTCCTTCCTCTGTCCGGTCATACAGCAGTTCAAGCGCGAGATGCTCCATATCGCTGAAATCGACCAGATTTCTGTCGCGTTTTGCCTCTGCAAAACGCTGCATGAACAGCATCGTCAGACGGATGAGCTCCGCGCTGACCTTCGCGCTCCCCGCAAGCGTCTTCTTCAGAAGCTCCGGTGAAAGCGCCAGATATTTTTCCTGCAGTTCCCTGATAAAGGTCTTGTAGTTCTCACGGATTTCCTTTACAAATGCCGCCTTGAACGGATCATGGACAGCCTTGTTCATCCTTCCGAGAGTGGAAAAGCCCATCCCGAGAACGGCCTCATAAAGCTCAGCATAGTTTTCTTTCTCACAGATCATTTCTGCCTGCGAGATACATTCCTCAACACCGGGAAGATACGGTTCCGGGCCGTCTGCCGTCTGACAGATCCGCGCTGCGCGCCTCAGCAGTTCAAGATGCCCGTCAGCCTTCGTCCGGATCATCGCCACAGCTTCTTTCAGCCAGTCCAGATCCTCAAGCCTTCCTTCGCTTTCCGCAAGGCATACTTCCCGCTGAGCGTTCAGGAAATCTTCCGGCCATTCGCATGACTCTGCATACTCCGCCAGCTTGATGATCAGTGCGGACAGGCGCCCGTCCAGACCTTTGGCAGCAAAGGTCCCGGCAAGTTCCATGAAATCCTCTCCCGCTTCCTCATACTGTTCTTCCAGCAGGGACGCGAGTATATCCGCTTTCATCAGTTTCAGCTCGCCTTCATCCGCCGCCCTGAAGCCCGGGTCGATCTCCAGTTCCTGGTAATACTGGCGGATCAGCGCCTGGCATACCGCATCGATCGTAGAGATCTTCGCTCTCGGAAGGATGGCCTTCTGCAGCTTCAGAAAGCTGTTTCCGGGTTCCGCTTCGATCCTGTCCGAAAGCGCTTTTCCGATCCTCTCACGCATTTCATCGGCCGCAGCTCTTGTAAATGTCATGACCAGAAGCTGATCCAGCGATACCGGATCCTCCGGATCCGTGATCAGTCCGATGATGCGTTCGACCAGTACAGCGGTCTTGCCGCTGCCTGCGGCCGCAGAGACCAGCAGGCTCGAGCCGCGCGCCTCTATTACATTTTTCTGTTCTGTACTCCAGTTCATTCGTTTGCTCCGCCCCTGCCGGCCTTCGGCGGCAGCTTCCTCCGGCTGAATCCCGGGATATCCGTGCTGAACCCGCAGACGCTGTGATAATCGCAGCGGTCACACTGCCTGCGTCCTCCGCCTTCAAAAGGCCGGATCTCGATGTCGCCCTGTATGATACGGTCTGCATCTTCCTGCATTCGCTCCCTGGTCGCCAGGATGAGTTTTTCAAAATCTTCCTCTGAGAGTATACATGCCCCCCGCGAACTGATCACTGCGGAACCGCGGAGATCGGTGGAAGAGATCTGTGTCTTTCCGGGCGAGACCGTCCGGTCCAGTTTCTTTAAGAGCTCCGCTGATTCCGGTACCGCGCCGTCCATCCTGAGTGCCTCCAGACGTCTGGCATCCGGATCGGCATCCGCCTGGGATCTGCTGTAATCGAGCACCGGATCCGCGATATGATAATAAAACATCCCGGCCGGAACCGGCTCGGCATCATCGCCGAAGTGGTCCTTTGCCGCCCGCAGTGCCATGTCCATGTAGGTAACAAGCTGCAGCTGAAGGCCGTTTACCGCCAGATGGATATCAAAACGGGCCGTGCCCGACTTATAGTCGATCACCTTGACATAGACTTTTGAATCTTCCTTCAGGCAGTCGACACGGTCGATCACGCCGTGCAGGTCAAGATGTCCTTCCCGGTAACGGAACTTTACTTCCGTCCCCAGAGTATGGAATTCTCCCTGCTGCAGCTGGTGCTTCAGCGCCCAGAGCGTACGCTCCGTGATCTTGCGGACCTTGTCCGCGATGTACCTGCTGCGTGCGGAAGATTCCATGATCCTGTCATGGTATTCGCCGGTCACCGTATCCACGGCATCCCTGCAGAGCTTCATCAGCTTTGCGTCCTCCATGGAAGCGATCTCCACACCTTCTTCCGATGCGTGCCGGAACGCAAGATCCAGCGAGCGGTGGAACAGGTTGCCGATATCCATGGCTTCGATATCAAACTCTTCCCTCTTCTTAAGACGCAGCCCGTACTTGAGGAAATGACTGAAGGGGCAGCCTTCGAAGCATTCGATCCTTGTCACGGAACCGTACAGGCGGTCCCGGTAGAGGCGTCCGGCGTTTTCCGGAAGCAGCCGCTCCGGAAAATGTTTCCGGAAAGCAGCTGCGATGATCATCCGTGCTTTTCCAGCCGTTTCCGGATCTTCTGTAAGTATTTCATAGAGATCCTTCAGCCGGCGGCTTCCCTGTTCTTCGGTCCCGATCAGCTGCGCAAACTGTGAGAGGGCATCTTCCTTTGATACCGGGATCCTGCCGGCAGTATCCGTCTTTGCAAAGTCCGCTGCCGGAAAACCGTGATATCGTCCGGCGGTCAGATCACTGATGACTTCAGAGGGTTTCCTCCCCCGTCCGTCCCTGCCTTCCCCGGCATATGTGATCACCAGCTCCTTCCGGGGCTTGTTCATGATCATATAGAGGTAAAAGAGCTGAATGCAGCTGTCTGTTTTGTCGTCCGGTGCCAGTTCCAGCTCGGCGCGTTCCATCTCTTCACGCTCCCGGTCGGTAAAGAGACCTCCTCCCGTCACATTGGAAGGAAGCAGTCCGTCATTCGCTCCCGCGACATACAGGATGTCAATATCATCAAAACGGCTCCTCTTCAGGTCTCCGATCTGCAGCATATCCGTTCTGGCAGGTATGATACCGGTCTTCATGTCCGAAAAACCCGCCTCGGTAAGCCGCTCAAAATCCCGCATGCTGATCTTTTCCGTTCCCAGCAC
>JAFPHE010000094.1 GCA_017388745.1 Lachnospiraceae bacterium
AAAAGGGGCTGTTTATCGTTATGCATTTTTCTGCTCCCCCTTTCCGGCGCCGACACCGCCGATCGAAGTCATCAGGATGCCGATCTCATTTTTATCTGCTGTCCTTGCGTCAACGATACCGGATACATGTCCGTCACAGAGCACAAGGATGCGGTCACAAAGTTCCAGCAGCACATCAAGATCTTCTCCGACATAGATCACGGCAACACCGCGCTCTTTTTGTTCCGTCATGAGGTTATAGATCGTATAGGAAGTATTGATATCCAGTCCGCGCACAGCGTATGCGCTCATCAGCACCGACGGCGCACTCGCGATTTCACGTCCGACCAGCACCTTCTGGACGTTGCCGCCGCTCAGACGTCTGACCGGATACATTACATCGGGCGTGGAAACATCAAGTTCTTTTTTGATGTGCTCCGCCAGTTCATTGGGTTCACGGCGGTTAACAAAGAGGCCGTGCCCGTGCTGCCATGTACGCAGCATCATATTTCCGCGCATGCCCATGGAACCGACCAGTCCCATGCCAAGACGGTCCTCGGGGACAAATGCCAGAGCAACGCCTGCCTGACGGATCTGCATCGGGCTCTTTCCGACAAGCTCCGACGGTTTCTTTCCCTCGGGGGAATACATGATGCTTCCTTCAATGATGGAGATCTGCTGCAGTCCGGCAATAGCTTCAAGCAGCTCTTTCTGACCGCTTCCGGCAATGCCGGCAATGCCGAGGATCTCTCCTCCGTAAGCCGTAAAGCTCACATGATGGACTTTATTGATCCCTTCATGGTTGCGCACAGTGAGGTTCTCGACCGTAAGGCGCGGCTTGGGATCAACAGGATCAGGACGGCGGATCGCAAGTTCCACCTTGTGGCCCACCATCATCTCTGTCAGTTTCTGCGGATCAGTATCGCAAGTACGCACCTTGCCGGTAAACTCACCATGGTTCAGTACAGCCACTTCGTCAGATATCTCCATGACCTCATTGAGTTTATGCGTGATGATTATGATGGACTTTCCGTCATCCTTCATGGCGCGCAGTACCATGAAAAGATGCTCGATCTCCTGAGGCGTCAGGACTGCTGTCGGCTCGTCAAGGATCAGCACATCGGCACCGCGGTACAGGACCTTGACAATCTCCACGGTCTGCTTTTCGGAGACGGACATCTCATAGATCTTCTTATTCGGATCGATGATAAATCCGTATTTGGATTTGATCTCATTGATACGGCCTGCGATCGCATTGCGGTCAAGCTTTCCCGATTCTCCGAGTGCGATATTTTCCGCAGCCGTAAAGAGATCCACCAGCTTAAAATGCTGGTGCACCATACCGATATTATAGGCATAGGCATCTTTTGGTGAGCGGATCTGCACCGGCTCTCCGTTGATAAAGATCTCGCCTTCATCCGGATAGTAGATGCCTGCAAGCATGTTCATCAGGGTCGTCTTGCCGGATCCGTTCTCACCTAGCAGGGAAAGGATCTCGCCGCGTTCCATCGAAAAACTGATGTTACGGTTAGCGATCTTTCTGCCGAAGCGCTTACTGATGTTTCTGAATTCGATTGCATGCGGGGAACCCAATGCGGTGTACCTCCTGCTTCCATAATTGCCGATTTATCCGG
This sequence comes from Lachnospiraceae bacterium, assembly GCA_017388745.1. Classification (GTDB taxonomy): domain Bacteria; phylum Bacillota; class Clostridia; order Lachnospirales; family Lachnospiraceae; genus Avilachnospira. Next base: position 1,614 of record JAFPHE010000094.1, read on the forward strand.
CTGTCTGTACGTTTATTATTCAATGTGCTTTTGCACTTAATGAACAAAATCCCTTGCGACCTGCGCAACATGCTCCGCGCAGAGGCCGAACTGTTTCAGAAGCTCGGCGCCGGGACCGGAATGCCCGAAAACGTCATTGACGCCGATCCTGCGCACGGGTACCGGGCAGTGCTCACAGAGCACGCCTGCGACCGCCTCGCCAAGGCCGCCTATGATCGAATGCTCCTCACAGGTAATGACCTTTCCGCAGTCACGCGCCGCTGCGATCACAAGCTCATTATCGAGCGGCTTAATGGAGCACATATTGATAACGCGCGCATGGATGCCTTCTTCTGCAAGCAGTTTTGCAGCCTCGAGCGCTTCATAGCTCATCTGTCCGGTCGCAATGATGGCAAGGTCTCTTCCTTCATGCAGGATCTCCCCCTTTCCGATCCGGAATTTTGAAGGTCCTTCATGAAAGACCGGAAGTGCAAGACGGCTGAAGCGAAGATATACCGGGCCTTTCCAGGCGTATGCCTGACGTACCGCTTCTCTCGCTTCGATGTCGTCCGCCGGGCAGAGTACGGTCATGCCGGGGATCGTACGCATCAGAGCGATATCTTCGCAGCACTGATGGGAAGCGCCGTCTTCACCGACAGAGATACCCGCGTGCGTACCGGCGACCTTGACATTCATGTGAGGATAACCGATACTGTTGCGGATCTGCTCGTAAGCCCTGCCCGCCGAGAACATGGCGAAGCTCGAAGCAAAAGGAACAAGACCCATGGTCGAAAGCCCTGCAGCCACACCGATCATGTTCGCTTCCGCAATGCCGCATTCAAAATGGCGGTCCGGATAGGCTTTCTTGAAAAGGTGTGTCATGGTAGCTGCCGCAAGGTCAGCATCCAGGACGATGATGTCTTTGCAATGTTCGCCCAGTTCGACCAGTGTTTCACCGTAACTTACTCTGGTAGCAATCTTATTCATTTTGCACTGCCTCCCTTCGTAAGATCATCTTTTCCGGATGCCTGGTCCGAAATGTCAGCCGCAGCAGCATTGACTTCGAATTCGATGTCCTTCATCGACGCAGCATGCTCCTTCAGTGCCTGCTGAGCCAGAGAGTTGCGCGCAAAGCTGTCGAGCACGGCGTTATCCCACTTGGGATCGCTTAAGTCGACCATGCCGAGCGCCATACCGCCCGGACGCTGTCCTCCCACATCGGTGCCTTCGACATTCATCCTGCGAAGTTCACGGATCTGCTGGTCGAGTTCGAGGATTGCCTGCTTGTATTCTTCTTCATTGGGCGCCTTTCCATGCCATTCGACGGCATCTTCCATATAACTGACACCCTTGCCCTTGATCGTCTTCATGATGATCGCAGTCGGACGGTCCTTGGTCTGGTGGAACATGCTGAACGCAGCCTGTAGCTCGATGAAATCGTGTCCGTCAATGACGATCGTCCGGAATCCGTTCGCACGGAAACGGTCGTCCATCTTACGGAGGTTCATGACGTCATCCACATAACCGTCGATCTGGAGATTGTTCCAGTCGACCATCAGGCAAAGATTGTTGAGACTGTAGTGGGATGCAAAATGGATCGCTTCCCATACCTGTCCTTCCTGCAGTTCGCCGTCACCTAAGACTGCATAGACACGGAGCTTCTGATCCTTGATTTTGGCGCCGAGAGCCATGCCGCAGGCGACACTGATGCCCTGACCCAGAGAACCCGTGGACATCTCTATACCAGGTACACTTCCAAGCTTGGGATGACCCTGCAGAGGACTGTCTATCCTTCGCAGCGTATCCAGCAAAGAAACCGGGATCAGTCCTTTCATGGCAAGCACTGAGTAAAGTGCCGGTACGGCATGACCTTTTGAAAGAACAAGCCTGTCACGGTCCGGAGAAGCCGGATCATCGATACGGATCTCGTATTTGTAAAGATAGGTCAGCGCCTCAACGATCGAAAGGCTTCCGCCCGGATGACCGGACTTGGCGTTGAAAAGCGCACGCAAAATGAGCTCGCGGAGTTCGCAAGCTGTGATCTGTAATTGCAGTATTTCCTTATCTGTCATTATTGCCTCGTTTCAAAAGAGGGTTTGGTAAAGCAGCTTCGGATTAGGATCGATAGTTCAGAGATCGAAATCATAAAAAAATACGTCCCCATTATACAATCAAACAGGGACGTAATAAAGGTCTATTTCTGAAACAATTTGTTAACAAACTAACAGAGTCTGATCGTAATATGTTAACATATCAACATTCATGCTTGGCAAAAATGTTGACAGGTATACATAACGTGCCAGATCTGTCACGAAAATCCGTACAAAAATGACACTTTTGCACATTTTCAGACATCGGCAGTTCGCCGGATCGTAAGCCGTGGTTACAGCCTTTCTTTCTTCTCGATATCAAGGAAATACTTGTAGGTATCGACAGTCAGCTCGCCGCAGGCGTCTTCATCGCAGGCAATGATCGCCGCGTTATGCATCTGCAGTGCCGAGCAGGTCCATTTCTGACTTACTCCGCCTTCCACTGTCGCAGCCAGAGCACGTGCCTTATTATGACCTGAGATCAGCACAAGCACTTCTTTGGAATCTGTAACGGTGCCGATACCTACGGAAAGAGCCTGGGACGGCACCTTGTCCGGATCATTTCCGAAGAAACGGCTGTTCACGATGCGTGTATCGGTCGTCAGATTTCTGACGCCGGTACGGGAGCAAAGGGATGTATAGGGCTCATTGAATGCGAGATGCCCGTCAACTCCGATGCCGCCCATGAAGAGATCGATTCCGCCGTAGGAAGCGATCTTCTCCTCGTATCTA
>JAFPHE010000095.1 GCA_017388745.1 Lachnospiraceae bacterium
GACATTATCGGCGTGAAGGGTTATGCGTTCCGCACCAAGACCGGAGAGATCTCCGTACACGCGGAGTCCGTGATCCTGCTCTCCAAGTCTCTGCAGATCCTGCCGGAGAAATTCCACGGCATCACGGATGTTGATACGAGATACCGTCAGAGATATGTGGACCTGATCATGAACCCGGAGGTCAAGGATACCTTCATCAAGCGTTCCCGGATCATCAAGGAGATCCGCAACTTCCTGGACGGAAGGGGCTTTATCGAAGTGGAGACCCCGATGCTTGTATCCAACGCCGGCGGCGCTGCCGCACGTCCGTTCGAAACGCATTTCAATGCGCTGGATGAGGACCTGAAGCTCCGCATCAGCCTGGAGCTTTATCTGAAGCGTCTGATCGTAGGCGGACTTGAAAGAGTCTATGAGATCGGCCGCGTATTCCGTAATGAAGGCCTCGATACCCGCCACAATCCGGAATTCACCCTGATGGAGCTTTACCAGGCATACACGGATTATAACGGAATGATGGAGCTGACAGAGAGCATGTTCCGCTATCTTGCGGAAAAGGTCTGCGGAAGCGCCGTCATCGAATACAACGGTACGGTCATCGATATGGCCAGACCGTTCATCCGCCTTTCCATGAACGACGCCGTGAAGCAGTATGCGGGCGTTGACTTTGACGAGATCAAAACAGATGAAGAAGCCAAGGCTCTTGCAAAAGAACGCGGTATTGAGTTTGAAGACCGCCACAAGAAGGGCGATATCCTGAACCTCTTCTTTGATGAGTACTGCGAGGAGAAGATGATCCAGCCGACCTTTATCATGGATCATCCGATCGAGATCAGTCCGCTGACCAAGAAAAAGCCCGGCAGGCCCGACCAGGTCGAACGATTCGAACTCTACATCTACGGACGAGAGATGTGTAATGCGTATTCCGAGCTGAATGATCCGATCGACCAGCGTGAACGCTTCAAGGCGCAGGATGCATTGAGCGAAGCGGGAGATGAGGAAGCACAGCATACGGATGAAGACTTCCTCAACGCGCTTGAGATCGGCATGCCGCCGACAGGCGGTATCGGCTACGGCATCGACCGTCTGGTCATGCTGCTGACCAACAGCCAGGCGATCCGTGATGTGCTGCTGTTCCCGACCATGAAGTCCGTCAAGACCGGCGGCGACAGCAACGCACCCGAAGGTGAGACTGCTTCGGAATCTGCACCCGTTGCAGCGGCACCCATGATCGAGGGCGCTCCGCTGATCTCCGCGGAGAAGCCTGATTTCTCTAAGGTAGAGATCGAGCCGCTGTTTAAGGATTACGTCGATTTTGAGACCTTCTCGAAGTCCGATTTCCGAGCGGTCAAGGTCCTCGAGTGCGAGGCGGTGCCGAAGTCCAAAAAGCTTCTGAAGTTCCTTCTGGATGACGGAACAGGCGAGAACCGGGTGATCTTAAGCGGTATCCACGCGTTCTATGAGCCCGAACAGCTCATCGGAAAGACACTGATCGCCATTACGAACCTTCCGCCGAGAGCCATGATGGGCATGGAGAGCAACGGCATGCTGCTCAGCGCTCTTCATAAGGAAGAGGGCGAGGAAAAGCTGCAGCTGATCATGGTCGATCCGCACATTCCTGCCGGAGCAAAACTGTATTAAAAAGAATCCGTATATATAACGACAGTCCTGAGGAAAACAGATCTCAGGGCTGTTTGTATTTATAAAGAGATGCGGACAGCAATGCCTGCCGTACTGTTAAGATCTGAAACGATTGAAAAAGGATCTTTTTCGAAGTATGATGAATTAAGAATAACTGTCAGCTGGTATTCGGACCGGAGGGAAAAAAGATGAAGACCATCAATGACTACATCAGGATCATACCGGACTTTCCGGAACAGGGCGTCGTGTTCAGGGATATATCCACGATCATACAGGATCCGGACGGATTCAAACTGGCCATCGATACGCTGCAGGACATGATCGGGGATCTGGATTTCGATCTGATCGCCGGGGCGGAATCAAGAGGTTTTGTTTTTGGCGCGCCGATCGCGTATAACCTGCATAAACCGCTTGTACTGATCCGGAAAAAGGGAAAACTGCCGGGCAGAACAGTATCGGCGGACTATTCGCTGGAGTACGGCTCGGTCTCGACGCTGGAGATGCAGGAGGGTGCGGTGTCTCCCGGCCAGAAGGTACTGCTTGTGGATGACCTGCTTGCAACAGGCGGTACGGTAGATGCCATGGCGAGACTGGTCCTGCAGGAAGGCGGCACAGTTGCCGCCATACTGGTGCTGATGGAACTGAAAGGCCTGAAGGGAAGGGAATTCCTTCATGCATATGATGTCCGGGCAGCCGTGTCTTATGAAGGCAAATGATACGAAGCCTTATTTACGGGTCCGCCGATCGATCGGCGGACTCTGTCGTTTAAAGAGGAGCAGGAAATGTCAGCAGTACGATATAAAGCGGATCATACGGTAACGGTGAACGGGATCAGACTGC
>JAFPHE010000096.1 GCA_017388745.1 Lachnospiraceae bacterium
GAATGCCTGAGAGCGGCCCCGATCCGTGTCGAGGGACGGTCGATGATGCTGAGCTCTGCAAACGTCATCCCGAGATCCACATTCAGCTGGATCAGTGCTACAAGAACGATCAGTACAATCGTCACGATCCCGGCCGTGCCCTGGACCTCAGGAGCAGCCTTTGATCTGTAATAGTTACCGCCGTACATAACGGCAACTGCAACAAGTCCGATAAGATTGTGGATCAGGAATTTTGCGATCGATGTCAGGATCACTCTTACCGGATGGGCATCCGCAGAAAACGCATAGAAGATCGTTCCCACACCGTATTGATCTCCTCTGCAGATCCTTAGCATCAGCTTCCGCATGCCTATACGGAACCAGATCATAAAAATGACCGCGATAAAGAGGAATACCGTAAATACGATCACACCCGCTACAGCCAGCGGCATATTGACCGATCCGGCAGCCACACCTTCCAGTGCTGAAATATCCCCGCTGATACTCAGCCAAGGAAACTTGCCTGAAAGATCAGTAAGTATCTTTACCACAGCCGACGATGCATTGGAAAAATACAGTGCGGCAATGATCCCGGCAAACGCTCCGGCAAGTGCAAGCAGAATAAGTAATACGGACAGGATCTCCGCAACGATCAGCGTTCCGTATCGTCCGATCAGGGTCTGCCGGGCAAGTGCTTTATACTCTTTGACTCTCATATGCCGACCTCCTTAAAACCAAATACCTGAGAGGTTCAAAACAGGTCTGCCCTCCTTGACATACTCGAACATCTCCCTCAGAGTCAGGCCGCTGTGAGCTCCTCCTGTCCAGCCGAGTACGCCAAATATCAGGGCAACCACAACGCTGATGCTGATTATGATACTGATGATTGCGAGAATATTGCCTGCAAGAGCCTGTCCGTTCATCCTGCGATTCCCTCGTGAAAGCCACGAAAACATGAACGCCATGGATGACATGAACAGTACCGGAACCACTGTGATGCTGGTCAGCAATGCCAGTATACCAAACACAAGACTGGCTATACTGAGGCCATTGGTCTCGGCCTTCAATTGATCACTCATACGATAGTCCTCCTTTGATGCTGTCTGAAGCTGCAGACTATACTGTTACAATAAAACAGGATGTATCTACTGTGAGATACATCCTTAGTTTACTACATATAGTGTTTTTGCGCAAGTTTCCAGAGCTTTTTCCGGTCCTTAAACACAAATTCCCGCAATCGACAGTGCATAGATCACCGCGGCGTCTTGTAATTCGCTGATCGGCATAAACTCATCCGGGCCATGCATATGGGTATCCGTGGTTTCTCCGACCGCTCCAAAAGCAACGCCGTTCTTCAGCGCGTGCACATAAGTGCCTCCGCCGATCGCTACACATTTACCGGGTTTGCCGGTGACCGCCGTATAAGAGTCCAGAAGCGTCCGGATAAATGCCGTATCGTCCGGTACGGCATGCGGCGGATTGAAATCATATGAAAAATGCAGTCCGGCTTTTTCCACGCTGCCTGCAGCGGCAGCCAGCGTATTGTCATTCGTTGCGGCAATCGAAGTCCTCGAATCAAACTTGGCATAGACGGAGGTCTCGTCAGCCCGGAAGATATCCGGTGACACGGACGTATATCCTGACTTGTCATCATAAACGTCGATCTTCAGTGCGGCGCCGTGATGATCGCCGTAGGGCAGGAGTCCCGCAAGCGCCTTCAGAGCTTTATTAAGATCCTTATTGGCAAACTGAAGCTCCTTCAGAAGATGCAGCAGGATCACACCGGCATTCACGCCGTTTTCCGGAGTGGAAGCATGTGCCGGGCTGCCCGTCACACGGATCTCCGTTTCCCCGCTCTCTTCATCCATCTCAAACGTCAGATCATAATCGGCTGTGATCCCGTTCATGACAGTATTGACCGCAGCACGGATCTCGTCTTCACCAAAACCGCTGACGCGTGCCCAGGCCTTACCCGGTACGATATTAACCGTATCGCCGCTTTCAAATCCGATCAGTTTTCTTCCGGCCGTGCAGTTGCTTTCAAACTCTGCTGTGATTTCTCCCCTGAACTGGCCTTTCTCGATATTGATCAGCGGAAACTCAGCATCGGGGCTGAAGGTCATCGGTGCTTCCGGTTCAACAGCGTAATAATACGGGATATCCGATGATCCGCATTCCTCGTCTGAACCCAGGATCAGGCGGCAGTTCTTCGATGCCGGAATGCCCAGTTCACGAACGGCACGCATGGCATAAAGAGCGGCAACTGCAGGGCCCTTATCATCAGATGACCCGCGTCCGTAGATCATGCCGTCTGCAACGACCGGCGCAAAAGGCTCTGTTTTTGTCCATCCGTCTCCAGGAGCTACTACGTCCATATGTGCCAGGATATCCAGACAGCGCTCTCCGCCGTTCATATCCGCCGAGATGACACGGTCAGAATACTCTTTCACTTCAAATCCGTATTTTCTGCATAGATCAGCCGCAGCCATCAGAGCTTTGTGGGGGCCTTCACCGTAAGGCATCCCCGGTGCCGCTTCTCCCCTGACCGAGTCAATGCGGCAGAGATCACAGATATCCGTGACCATTTCATCCGTGTGCGCTTCAATATACTGTCTGATCTTTGTTTTTAAATCCATATCCACACTGTTCCCTTCTTTATTCTGATGATCTGTTTTGTTTTTATATTCCTGTTATAAAACAGGAGAAGCAGGCCGACCGTCCGGTCATCCCGCCTCTTTTCTGTGTTAAAATAACCGGATCGCTTAATCGGATGCGGTACCGAACTCCGAAAGCTTAAGCCCTTCGTTGCGTTCAAGTACCATCCGCGGGCTCCATTCGTGTGCGAACAGAAGCAGCGGTCTGCCTTTCAGATCCTGCACCTTCTTCATGTCGCTGGTGCCCTGGATCCGGTCAACGGAATACTCGGTGGGATTGTCTATCCAGCGCACGTATTCATACGGCAGCTGCTCCAGTCCCACTTCCACATTGTATTCGCTTTTCAGCCGGTACAGCAGCACTTCAAACTGCAGCACGCCGACGACGCCGACGATGATCTCCTCCATGCCGGAACCGAGTTCCTGGAATATCTGGATCGCGCCTTCCTGTGCGATCTGCATAACACCCTTAAGGAACTGCTTGCGCTTCATGGTATCGATCTGACGCACTCTTGCAAAATGCTCGGGTGCAAAAGTCGGGATGCCCTCATAGCGGAACTTTTTCGACGAGACGCACAGGGTGTCGCCGATGCTGTAGATACCGGGGTCAAAGACACCGATGATATCGCCTGCATACGCTTTCTGTATGATCTGCCGCTCATCCGCCATCATCTGTGTCGGCATGGTCAGACGGATCTTCCTTCCGCCCTGCACGTGGTTCACTTCCATACCGGCTTCATACTCGCCGGAGCATATGCGCATAAACGCCACGCGGTCACGGTGGGCCTTGTTCATATTCGCCTGGATCTTAAAGACGAATGCGGAAAAACCTTCTTCCAGCGGTTCGATCAGGCCCTGGTCACTCATTCGGGGCAGCGGTGCCGTCGTCATTTTCAGAAAGCTGTTCAGGAACGGCTCAACGCCGAAATTGGTCAGAGCCGATCCGAAAAATACCGGACTCAGCCGTCCGTGCAGAACCTTGTCAAGATCCAGCTCATCCGCCGCTCCGTCGATCAGTTCAATGTCTTCCATCAGTTTGTCATAGTTCATGAAGCCGATGGTGTCTTTCAGACCCGGATCGCTGATCGGATAGGTATGGCTCTCCAGTTCCTTTGCTCCGCCCTGCTCTGCCTTAAAAGTTATGACAGTCTCCGTCTCACGCTCATAGACGCCTTTAAAGTTCTTTCCGCAGCCGATCGGCCAGTTGATCGGACAGGTATGGATGCCGAGAACGTCCTCGATCTCGCTGAGCAGTTCAAAGGGATCTCTCGCTTCACGGTCGAACTTATTGATAAAAGTAAAGATCGGGATGCCTCGCATGACGCAGACCTTGAACAGTTTTATCGTCTGCGCCTCAACGCCCTTGCTTCCGTCGATGACCATGACCGCGGAATCAGCCGCCATCAGCGTACGGTATGTGTCCTCGGAGAAATCCTGATGTCCGGGCGTGTCAAGGATGTTGATGATCTTTCCGCCGAACTCAAACTGCATGGCGGAAGAAGTGACGGAAATACCTCTTTCCTTTTCGATCTCCATCCAGTCGGATACGGCATGTTTTGCAGCCTTCCGTCCCTTGACGGTTCCGGCAAGGTTGATCGCGCCTCCGTACAGGAGGAACTTCTCTGTCAGAGTCGTCTTACCTGCATCCGGGTGGGAAATGATCGCAAAGGTACGACGCTTTTCTATCTCGTTTTTCAGTGTATTCTTATTATCCATGTATCAACCGTATCATTCCTTATTCAGCTTATAAAGATTCAGCAGTCCTTTCATCAGAAGCGCGTCGTCACGTATGACATCGCATTTGACATAAGGCAGGATAAACCTTGCCATTCCGCCCAGGCCGATCACAGTGACCGTCCCGTCGAGCTCCGCCTTCATTCTGTCGATGACGGCATCAATGGCACCGGCAGTACCGTAAACGATGCCGCCACGAATGCACTGTTCCGTGTCTCTGCTGAGAGCCCTGCCCGGTCTTTCCAGGCTGATCTCCGGAAGCAGCGCAGTACTGCCGGAAAGCGATTTGACCCCGCTCATCACACCGGGAAGGATCAGTCCGCCCCGGAAATCTCCTTTGCTGTCCACAGCAGTGACCGTTGTCGCCGTACCGAGATTGATGATGATACACGGCGCCTGATAATGCTTATATGCCGCTTCGGCGCCTACGATCAGGTCCGCTCCGACTCCTTTCGGATACTTGAAGCGCTTCAGGGAGATGTCCATCTTCAGGTCGGGCGATACGATCATCGGCTCGAGCCCGAGGACCTTCCTGACTGCCGAAGCAAAGATGCCGGTCAGCGGCGGGACCACCGAAGAAATGATGGCGCCTTCAAAGTCCGCTTTCCCGATATCATGAAAGCTGAGCACGGACATGATATCCGTCGCATATTCCAGACTGGACTTGTTGTAGGATGTTGTGACGCGCTCTTCTATGATATTGTCAGGGTCTTTCACCACACCGATCTTGATATTGGAGTTACCCATGTCGATCGCAAGAATCATCATCGCACCTCTGAGACTCCGGCAGCCATCAGCTGTCTGCCGGTTTTGTATTCGTAATCATACCATCATTGCCGGCTGCCGGGCAAGATATACCCGTTTTTTGCCCGGCGGCAATTATTCTGATATCCGCGGGTATTTATTCCTGTTCGAGCAGTTTTCTCATTTCTTCCTTCAGATCTTCCCGCGGCTCACGGGCATATACATCCTGAAGCTTTTCATAGATCCTCTCCGAAAGGTTCTGCAGAGGCTGGCCTGCCATAGCAGTCCAGGCTTTCAGGCATTCCAGAGTCAGATATCTGCTCCGGATCGTCGGAGCCGCAAGGGTCTTCAGCAGAATATCTCCCGCTGTCCTGCAGTCGCCTTTCATGCTTTGAAGGAGAACATCCAGCTTCGTATAGGGCGCAAACTTCTCCCCGATCCCCATCTCTTCACGCGGATCATCTTCGAGCGTTTCCCAGGGGATCTTTTTCCGATAAAGGTCCAATACGGCTTCAGACCAGGCCGGACTTCCCATCAGATAACTGCTGTAACCGTAATTACGATCAAAATCTCTCTGAATCAGCAGGAAGATATCTTTTTCATACGGGATTCCGAGCGCCATGGCAAGTTCTACGCCGTCACCCGTTTTAACGGCATTCCTGACAGCGGATTCCGCCTCGCCGGATCTGAGCAGGGCAAGGGCTTTGTCGGAAAGTGAAGCCCATACATAATTGTCGTCCGATTCCTTTGCCTGTACAGATGTATAATAACAGATCTTTGAAAGCAGTTTATAATCTTCGATCCCGAGGTGCTGTTCTGCAGCCTGATCAAGATAGTGAAGCAATACCCCTGCTGCCCCGTCGACTCCGGATATCCCGATGACCGCGCTTTCATTTAATAGCGCAACCAGTATCTCGCCGATCGACGCAAATACTTTAGCCGGAAGCTTTTCGCCGGCAGCAAGAAGATCTTCCGCACCGCTTTTTTCAAATGCCGTAAGCGCTGAGTATTCCGGCATGATGCGGTTGTGAATGCCCTCCGTAAGGATCCATTGCCTGATCTCTTCCGTATCCGCCTGCAGGCGTTCCAGAAGATGGATCCTGCCCCAGCCGTGTACATGCCTGATCAAATCGAACAGTTCTTCGTTCGCATTTTTCCAATGCAGTATGTCCAGCATGGAATAGAGCGTAAACTCGTCCGCCAGCCCTATGCTGCGGATGATGTCCCTAAGGACTTCCACATCCGTATCAAAGAGCTGCATCAGGATAAGGCCGAGTTTGACCTGCTCCCGCTCCGAAGACTCCACGATCAGATGGATCGCAAACCGGTAAATGTTACCTGCATTCAGTTCTTCCTGATGCGCGGCAATATGGTCGAGCAGAGGATCCATGAGCATGATCGCCTGGTATTTCTCAGCCAGTTCTGCGAAAGCAAGGTCAGCATTCCTGCCAGGTCCCCCGGATGCCGCTTTGACCGCTGCGGCAACATCATCCCGGGCCTCATCCGGAAGATCCCCGTGCTCCGTATGATAGATGTAAATGCCGTCCATCGCGCCGTCGGCCCATTTCAGAGGGCCGCTGTTCCCGTCTTCCCCGGGAAGTGAAAACTCTTCGGGAAGCTCGTTGCCTTTCAGCTGGGACGCCATATATTCATATATCGACTGTTTTTCATTTGCCATGATCATTTTCACCTGCCCGGCCTTACTGGCTGCGGGTCCTGCAGAATTCATACTCCTTACGGGCCGCATCATCATCCGGATATTTTTCAAGATACTGTCCGAACAGGTCTGCCGCTTCCCCGTATTTCTGCATGTATTCGGCACAGACCGCGCGGTCAAACCACGCAGTTCTGCCGGATATGGAACCGTCGAGCGATGCGTAGTCCTCGAGGATCTCTGTTGCATCCTCATAGTTTCCTGCTTCGATCATCGCTTTTGTCTTCCTGCAGACATCGATCGCATCCATTTCCGCCAGCAGCCCCTCGTACTGTGCCTTCGCCTCAGCATCGTCGCCATCCAGTTCCATCAGCGCCTCGTAGGATGCCTTCGCGCCTTCATAATCCCCGAGGTGAAGCCGGCATTCCGCGCTGTACTTTAAAATATCAAACTGCAGGTCGGATACCTGGCCTTTGGAAGCTTCCAGTGCTGCATCGAATTTTTCGAGCGCCGCAGCGTAATCACTTTTCAGGAACAGCTCTACGCCCTGATCACGCAGTTCATATTTGTCCGGCCCGTTGCTGCAGCCGGCAAGCATGATCACAGCTGCACAGACTATCAATATTCTTTGAACCGTTCTCTTCATTCTGCATACTCCTCTTTGCCGGGACTCCGCCGGCTGCCCCGTCTACTGTCTTCCGGTGGAACCGAATCCGCCGCGCGTCTGATTTCCAAGCGTTTCACATTCTTCAAAACGGATCCGGGGCTGATGCTCGAAGATCCGGAACTGACAGACACGGTCATTGATATGCACTTCTGTGTCCCGGGTCGCATAGACCGGCATACAGATCACATCATCATCGCCGCAGTACGTCTCATCGATCACTCCGATCGCATTGGTCTGGATAAGCCCGTAGTTTTTGAACAGTGAGGACCTCGCAGCAGTGATCATTTCATATCCCCTGGGGAGCTGGACTGAGATGCCGAGATCTATCAGCGCAAACTCACCTTTCTTCAGCTGATAATCTTTCGCTGCCCTGAGATCGATCCAGTCCGATTTCCCGGCGATATATTCAAGTTTTTCGATCTGGTCAGAATGATATTTGATCTTTATTGTCTCTTCCATCTTCTTCTCCCAGCGCATCGCGAACTTCCACCTGCACTTCATCTTCAATGCGGGATTCCATCTCAGGCCCCACCTGCGGAAGAGAAGCCGTATTCTCAACGCCGAATCTTCTGTAAAACTCATCTGTAGGCTTGAACAGGATCGGCTTGCCGGGTGCATTGAGACGCCCTGCTTCTTCGATCAGTCCGTACTCGATCAGTTTGTTGACGGCAAAATCCGACTTGACGCCGCGGATCTTTTCGATCTCGACCCTGGTCGCGGGATTCTTATTGGCTATGATCGCCAGCGTCTCAAGCAGCACCTCCGACAGCTCCGGCTTTTTCGGCGAGGAGACCACGCGCACCAGATAATCGAAGTACCTGGGACTGGTGCACATCTGATATTTACCTTCGACTTCGCGGATCAGCAGTGCACCGTCAGCTTCATCGTACTGTTTCACGAGCCCCGCGATGACTTCCCTGGCGGTCTGCATATCACATCCGCACGCCTTAGCCAGTTCCGATACTTCCACGGCACGGGAAAGCGCAAAGAGCACTGCCTCCATGATATGTCCGAGCTCTGTATGATCCTGCTGATCCTGCGGAAACAGTTCCATCTGTTCATCCCGCATATCAATTGTATCCATTGATTATCTCCGTTTACGTTAACACATCTACTGCCCGAAATGATCCGCTGGCCGGCTTATTCATCCGGCCGGATATATCTCAGAAAAACACTATCAGGCATCCACCAGTTCGCTGAGATCCACATCTTCAAGATCGGCGCCCTCACGAACCTCCACATCCAGATCCTGGTCCTGGGTTTCCTGCCAGACCGTGATCTTGCCCATACGCATCAGTTCGAGGACTGCCAGAAATGAAACGACGACCTCGGTCCGGTCAGCTCCGCCTGCAAGCATCTGCCTGAATGAGAAACGCCGGTGGCTTCTCGCATAGTTCACCATCGTCCGGATGCAGCGGGCCAGCGAGATCCTTTCTCTCCGTATTGTTCCGAAATTCTCCTGTTCGGTGTTCTTTCCCGCCTGCATGTGCTTCAGGATCCTGTCATACACCTCTTTCAGCAGATCCATGGAAACGCCATGGAGCAGTTCATCCAGATCTACCGGGGGTACATATGTTCTCAGTTCTTCTGGCAGTTCGCCTTCTTTAAACACAAAGCGTTCGGCGTACTCCTCATAAAAGTCGAGTTCATGCGCTATATACTTATAGCGCTTGTATTCCAGCAGACGGCGGACCAGTTCTTCACGCGGATCTTCTTCCTCCTCTTCCGTCTTGTCCTCAGACGGAAGGAGCATTCTGGCTTTGATATCCAGAAGGGTCGCTGCCATTACCAGAAAGTCAGATACCACATCCAGATCCGTCTCTTCCATCCTGCGTATGTATGAAAAATACTGCGCGGTGATCTCGGCAATGGGGATGTCGTAAATATCCACCTTGTTCTTTTCCAGAAGCTGAAGCAGCAGATCCAGCGGTCCGTCAAAATTCAGATTGTCAAGTTTATATGTAGGCTGTGTCATTTAACGCTTATTTCTATCAGAGAGATCTCCGGAAGGTCATTGAGGCGGATGTCAACACTGTGTGTTCCGATCCCCCGGCTGACGATCATTTCAGTATGACCGTCCTTTGAAGTATGGATACCCGAGCATTCTTTTACAAGAAACTGAAACTGAGGTGTCATAAGGCCCGGACTTCCCGGCAGGGGCAGGCGGATCGTTCCGCCGTGAAAATGCCCGGAAAGCACCAGATCGGCGCCCCATGCCGCAGCTTCTTCGAGATACATCGGGCTGTGCATCATAAGGATGTTGAATCTGCCTCTCACAGGCATCCCCAGCTTTTTTAGGATGTAGTCCTGAGGCATAGGCTTCTTTCTTCCGAATCCCGGAGTCATCCGCCTGTAATAATCCTCTTCCATTGTAATGCCGTGGATCGCGATCCCGTTTAAAACAACGCTGCTGTTTCTCAGGCAGATAACGCCCGACTGATCCAGTGCCTTGTCATATTCATCAAATACCGCAGGCTGTCTGTCACGAAGCCTGGATTCGTGATTGCCTTCTGCATAAACGACGGCCCATCTCCTTGCCAGTTCCCGGATCAGTTCCAGTGAGGGACCCGTATCCGCAGTCCATCCCTGATGCTTCATGCAGGTGAACATATCGCCGCCAAGCAGGATCATCGCAGGCTCTTCCTGTTCCAGAGCTTTCAGGATCCCGCCGCTCCCGTTAACGGAGCAGTAGTCGTGAAGGTCACTGAGAAACGCGATCTTAACGGACTGTCCGGCAATCCCCGGCATCCCAGGATCACCCGGAACGAAACCGGCCCGGTAATGCTCTGTGCGAAGCTGTTTCCGTTCCCAGCCGCTTCGTAAAAGGCAGGCTGTACATACGGCAGCGGACAGGATTATAAAAATGATCAGGCCAGGTATCATCTCAGTCGGCACCTATAGAAAAACAGCCGGCCTGAAGCCAGACCGGCATATATGGTGATCTTTATTATGGCTCACCGACAGTCCGCCTGAATAAGCATACTTACATCGCCGTCCTGTCAGTGTCTGAAAGCCATAACGCTGATGTTCCCAAGCGGAATCGAACCGCTATCTACAGCTCCGGAGGCTATCGTTCTATCCGTTATACTATGGGAACACGAACACACTATATGGTAACACATTTTCTCTTATCCGTAAAGGACAATTCTGGCTTGCCCTGACGGAAAAACATGCCCGGTGACCGCGCTGCGGCTGCCGGGCATGACTTATATATACTGTTTCTGAAATCAGCTTTTGAACCTGAGATCAGCCCTTGTAATTAACGATCTTTCCGAAGTCTTCCTTCAGGGATGCACCGCCGACCAGACCGCCGTCGATGTCCGGCATGCCGAACAGCTCTGCGGCATTGCCTCCGTTGACGGAACCGCCGTACTGGACACGGATCTCCTCAGCGACCGCATCACCGTAGATCTCACGGATACACTGACGGACAGCTGCACAGACCTCCTGAGCCTGCTCGCTGGTCGCTGTCTTTCCGGTGCCGATCGCCCAGATAGGCTCATAAGCGATCACGGTCTTTGCAGCATCTTCTGCCGTGATATCCTGATAACCGACCTTGATCTGCTGGCGGACAAAATCGATGGTAATGCCCTGTTCTCTCTGCTCGAGCGTTTCGCCGCAGCACATGATCGGGGTCAGGCCGTTTCTGATCGCCTGCTTCATTTTCTTATTGATATCCGCATTGGTCTCGCCGAAGTATTCTCTGCGCTCGGAATGTCCGAGAATGACATACTGCACTCCGGCATCCTTCAGCATTGCTGCCGAGATCTCACCGGTATAAGCGCCCTTGTCTTCACAGTACATGTTTTCAGCACCAAGCTTTACGCCGCTTCCCTTGATAGCTTCCGCAACAGGAACGATGTCGATCGCCGGAACACAGTAAACAACATCAACTTCAGGATTCTGTACCAGCGGTGCCAGTGTTTTGACAAGTTCTACCGCCTCGGACGGGGTCTTGTTCATCTTCCAGTTGCCGGCAATGATCTTCTTTCTGCTCATATCTGTTTCCTTTCCTCATACTAAAGTACGGCGCGGAGCATGACCCGTTCCGCGCCGATACCGGTAATTGATAAACTTATTTGTCCTGGATAGCGGTGATGCCGGGCATCTCGCGTCCCTCAAGGTACTCCAGGGATGCGCCACCGCCGGTGGATACCAGGGTGATCTTGTCGGCAAAACCAAGCTTCTTGACTGCAGCTGCGGAGTCGCCGCCGCCCACGATAGAGATCGCATCGGTCTCTGCCAGAGCCTTTGCAACAGCGATCGTTCCTTCAGCCAGCTTCGGATTCTCAAATACGCCCATCGGTCCGTTCCAGACAACAGTCTTTGCAGCCTTGACAGCATCAGCGAAAGCTTCATGGACTTCGGTCCGATATCCAGACCCATCTTGTCAGCCGGGATCTTGTCGCAGTCGACATACTCGATAGCGATGTCCGCATCGATCGGATCCGGGAATGCTGCAGCAACAGCGGTGTCTACCGGAAGCAGAAGCTGCTTGCCGAGCTTTTCAGCCTTTTCAACCATCTCTTTGCAGTAGTCGAGCTTGCTGTCGTCAACCAGGGATGCACCAACCTCATAGCCCTTTGCCTTCAGGAAGGTATAAGCCATGCCGCCGCCGATGATAACAGAATCGCACTTCTCAAGAAGGCGGCTGATGACATTCAGTTTGTCAGCGACCTTTGCGCCGCCGAGAACTGCCACGAACGGACGGACCGGATCCTCAACTGCATTGCCGAGATACTCGATCTCCTTGAGCATCAGATAGCCTACTGCTGTCTCCGGAACAAACTTTGCAACGCCTGCAGTGGTGCAGTGTGCTCTGTGTGCAGTACCGAATGCATCCATCACAAAAATATCGCAAAGGGAAGCAAGTTCCTCCGAGAATGCATCAACGTTCTTCTCTTCTTCAGGTCTGAAACGGGTGTTCTGAAGAAGGATCGCCTCGCCGTCCTTCATAGCTGCGATAGCTTCCTTCACGTTGTCGCCGACAACAGCGTCGTTGGCGACAAACTTGACTTCGGTGCCAAGAAGCTCGGAAAGTCTCTCGGCGATCGGTGCCAGGGTCAGCTCCGGCTTCACGGTTCCCTTCGGCTTGCCGAGGTGGGAGCAGAGGATCAGCTTAGCGCCGTCGTTCATCAGCTTCTTGATGGTCGGAAGGGCTGCTCTGATACGGTTGTCATCCGTGATCTTACCTTCCTTCATCGGAGTATTGAAGTCACATCTGCAGAGGACTCTCTTGCCTTTCACATTAATGTCATCTACGGATTTCTTGTTTAATCTTGCCATATTGTGTTACCTCCATATGTACAATTATCTATAAAGCAAGCCGGCGTCTGAAACGCCGCGGTTTTACGCAAACCTATGATAGTATACACCTAATTATTCGTTTTGAACAGCAAAAATGCCCGGACATCCTGTGCATTCTTTGTATTAATGAACCCGCTCCCGGAGAAGTCCCTCGTCTTTCAGGATCGCTTTCATCATCCTGAGGACCTTTCCCCGGTGGGATATCCTGTTCTTTTCTTCCTCGCTCAGTTCCCCGGATGTTCTGCCCATTTCCGGAAGATAGAAGATCGGATCATACCCGAATCCTTCCTTTCCGCGGGATTCATATGCGATCCTCCCGCGCATCTCGCCTTCCGCGTCATAGACGCGGCCTTTTTCATCGATCGCGGAGATATGGCAGACAAAGCCGGCGCCTCTTTTCTCTACGGGCACATCCTTCATCAGATCGAGGATCGCCTGGTTTTTGATCTTATAGTCCGTGTCGTGTCCCATGTAACGGGCAGAATGCACTCCCGGAGCCCCGTCCAGGGCATCAATGCACAATCCGCTGTCGTCCGCCATGATCACTGTGTCTTTCATATTTCCGGCAGGCTGAAGGATATCGTAGATCTCCCGGATCTTGATCAGTGCATTCTCGGCAAACGTTTCCCCGGTCTCATCCGCCTCCGAACGAAGCCCCATGTCTTTCAGTGAAAAAACTTCCGCATCGACGTCTGCCAGAATATCTCTTATTTCTCTCATTTTGCCGGCATTGCCGGTCGCAAATATTATCCTCATGGCATCACATTTTTCTGGGCGGTCTCGGCCCGAGGTAGGAATAGTAGTAGGTCTTCATCATCCCGTTATAGATCTTGCGGTTTCTGTCGGCTTTGCGTCCGAGATACTGCTCCGCATCTTCCCAGGCTGTGATCACGTACATGCTCCAGTCATCCAGCGCCGCAAATCTTTTTCCAAGCGCCGTATAGACGGGCGGCAGGTCCTTTTTATCCTCCAGCCTTTCTCCATAGGGAGGGTTGGTAATGATGAATCCGTATTTCTTAGGATGACTGAGTTCTGAGACATCTCTCTGCTGCAGGTGGACCAGCTCTGCCACACCGGCAAGCCTCGCGTTTTCCCTCGCGGCCTTCAGAGCTTCCGCATCAATATCATAGCCCTGGATATCCGGTCTTTCGGCAAGAGCTCTGAGGCCGTCCGCCTTTTTCTCTCTCGCTTCGTCATAAGCGTCATACCAGAGCTGTTTTACCATCAGGTTCTGCCACCGGGTCGCACTGAAATTCCTTTCCATCCCCGGTGCGATATCCGCAGCCATCATGGCAGCTTCGATGCAGAACGTACCGGATCCGCAGAACGGATCTACCAGTATTCGCTCTTTGCTCCACGGCGTCAGCATGATCAGTGCGGATGCCAGCGTTTCCGTTATGGGGGCTTTGACAGTCATTTTCCGGTAACCCCGTTTATGCAGGCTGTCGCCGCTCGTGTCGATGCCGATCGTGATCAGGTCTTTGTAGGCAGAAACACGCAGCGCATACTCCGCACCGGTCATCGGAAGGCGTTCGCCTTCGCGGTGATATACCTTCTGCAGTCTGCGCACGATGGCTTTCTGTATGATCGTCTGAAAATCTTTCGGGGAAAAAAGCTTGGATTTGACAGAATTGGCTTTTGCGACCCAGAAACGGGCATCCCAGGGAAGATAGTTTTCCCAGCTGCAGCTTAAGACCGCCTCGAACAGTTCATCCCAGGTCCTTGCTTCAAATTCCGCGGCTTTCAGCAGGATACGCTCGGGCGTGCGCATGAAAATGTTGCTCCGTGCGATCGCCCGTTCGTCACCTATGAAAGTCACCTTGCCGTCCGAGACTTCACTGATCTCATAGCCCAGCTGCAGTACTTCTTTTTTTGTGCAGGACTCCGTGCCGAAATGGCACGGAGCGATCAATTCATAATTCATAATGTCTATCGTCCGCGGCGGCCCAGAAGCCACATCACAAGCATCACCATACAGATCGGTGCCAGGATCGGGCTCAGAGCCCCGAGAATTGAGCCGAGCAGTGAGATAACACACATCAGGATCAGTGCAAACAGTATAACGCTGAAGCATCCGAGATTGTATACATGGAAACCACCGCCCGCATCACCCCTGCTGCCGGTCTGATCACCGCCGAAATTCCCGGACCCCTGATATCCGCCGTCGTAACCCTGGCTGCTGTCGCCGCCGAACCAGCCTGACGACTGCCCGGGGGCGTTTCCGCTGCCATAGACCTCAGATCTGAAGTCCCGGTCATCTTCCGTATAGGGAATTCCGTCGGCGCCGCTCTTTGCGGCATCAATAATGCTCCGGGCGATCAGCTGCGGATCCCCGAGATCCTCGAGAACGGACGATACATTTTTCCCTCCCGATACCTCGGAATCGATATACTCCGAATAGTACTCCAGGTTCTTCACCACGAGCCTTTCCGGCAGCTCATAGGACAGATATTCACTTAATTTTGCCAGATAGTCGCGTTTCGTCATTGTTCTTCACCGCTGCAAAACAAACGATTCTTCAGACCGTCTTTCCGGTCAGTCTTCCTTTTTGACAATACCAATGCCAAGATCTTCAAGCTGCTTCGGATCCACTGCAGCCGGAGCGCCCATCATGGCGTCGGAAGCATCCTTCAGCTTCGGGAACGCCATAACGTCACGGATGCTCTCGGCACCTGCCATCCACATCGCCACGCGGTCGAGTCCGTAGGCCAGTCCTGCATGAGGCGGAACACCGTATTTGAAAGCTTCAAGCAGGAATCCAAACTGCTCATTCGCCTTCTCCGGCGTAAAGCCGAGCACTTCCAGCATCTTCTCCTGTACATCCGCCTGATGGATACGTACGGATCCGCCGCCGATCTCCGTTCCGTTCAGAACGATGTCATAAGCCTTTGCCCTGACCCTGCCCGGATCTGAATCGATGTACTGCCAGTCTTCGTCCATCGGTGCGGTAAACGGATGATGCATCGCGGTATAGCGCTGCTCTTCCTCGCTCCACTCAAGGAGCGGGAACTCCGTCACCCAGAGGAACTTCCAGGCGCTTTTATCGATCAGATCAAGAGTCTTTCCGAGTTCAAGACGCACGTTGCCGAGAACATTGCGTACGGTATCCAGCTTATCCGCAGCAAAGACCAGAAGGTCGCCCTTCTCTGCACCCATCGCCGCGATGATGGCATCGATCTCTTCCGGCTTCATGAACTTTGCAAAGGAGCTCTTGTGTCCGCCGTCATCCGCCGAGTTCACACAAAGATATGCAAGTCCCTTGCCGCCGTAATACTTCGCAACGTCAGTAAGCGCATCGATCTTTTTACGGGGCATATGCCCCTGTCCCGGAACGCGGATGCCGCGTACGGCGCCCTTGGCTTCAAGCGCGGACTTAAACACCGCAAACTCCGAGTCCTTCACGACGTCGGAAATATCAACGATTGGGAGATCAAAGCGAAGGTCCGGCTTATCCGATCCGTAGACATCCATAGCGGTCTGCCAGGTCATCCGGCGGATCGGAAGCTCTACATCCACATCCAGCACTTCCTTGAAAATACGCTGAAGCAGTCCTTCGTTGACACCGATGACAGTGTCAACATCCGCAAAGGAAAGCTCCATATCGATCTGGGTAAACTCCGGCTGGCGGTCTGCACGCAGATCTTCATCACGGTAGCAGCGCGCAAGCTGGAAGTATCTGTCAAAACCGGAGACCATCAGCAGCTGTTTTAAAAGCTGCGGGGACTGCGGAAGAGCATAAAACTCCCCCTGATGGACACGTGACGGAACAAGATAGTCACGTGCTCCTTCCGGCGTTGATTTGATAAAAGTAGGAGTCTCGATCTCAAGGAATCCCTGTTCCGCCATGTAGTTGCGGACACTGATCGCGAGTCTGGAACGGAGTGCGATGTTCCTCTGAAGCGGTGCGCGGCGAAGGTCCAGATATCTGTATTTCAGGCGCAGTTCCTCTCTTGTATTGGTCTCGTCCTCGATCTGGAAAGGAAGCGTAGCCGCCTCACTTAAGATCCTTAAGCCCGTCGCCTCGATCTCGATCGCGCCGGTCTTGATATCCTTGTTGGCATCCTTGCCTCTGCTGCGGATCTTTCCGCTAACAGCGATGCAGTACTCATTGTGCAGGCCTGCAGCCTTTGCAAACACCTCGCTTCCGCAGATATCCTCTTCAAAGATCACCTGGATAATGCCGCTCCTGTCGCGGACATCCGTAAAGATCAGGCCGCCCTTGTTGCGGGTCTTCTGGACCCAGCCCATCGCGGTAACTTCCCTGCCGATATCTTCTATCGTAAACTCTGCGCACCTTGCGGTCCTCTTCAGACCCTGCATGCTCTCTGCCATTTTTCTGCTCCTTATTCAATATTGATGTTATCGTTTCAGTTCTTCTTTGTAGAAATCACGGAACTCCGTATATCCGTAAGTCCCGAGGTTTTCTTTCTGGAACTTTTTATTCTTTGCCATCCAGACTGTCAGGATCTGTCTGCCTGCCGCACGCTCCCGGCCGGCTTCTTCAAAGATCCGGCTCAATCTGTCCGCGGGCATGCCTTTTTCGATCAGCCAGGCACTCTTCGCCGTATCTTTCAGCAGTTTCTTATAGTCTCCCTCCATGAGGATCGTCATGATGCGCTCAAAACCGATGGAGAATCCGACTGCAGGCACGTTCTGACCGGTAAACTTACCGACCATCTTATCATAGCGGCCTCCGCCTCCGACCGAAGAACCGAACGCATCGATCTTGACCTCGAAGATCGTTCCGGTATAGTATCCCATACCGCGGACAAGCGTCGGATCAAAATGGACCGCGATGGACCTTCCGGAGATCCCGCCGACCGATTCCATGATATCTGCCAGATTCTCACCTGCTGCCAGCGCTTCTTCCGTGCCGATCCTGGAGGCAAACTCCCTGACACCTGCGGGACCGTCCGAAAAGCTGTCCAGTACAAAGCGCAGCTTAGCAATGGATTCATCAGAATATCCGGCGGACTTAAGCTCATTATCCACGCCCTCGGCGCCGATCTTGTCAGCTTTGTCCAGAGTGATCAGGATATCTTCCGCGTCTTCTTCCGGAAGTCCGGCGAAGCGGATCATCTCGAAAAGGAATCGTCTGTCATTGATCACGACATAATAGTTGTATTCGCCGAAACCGATCCTGTCGAGAGCTTCAGTCGTTGCGAGGATCAGTTCCTTCTCCGCCAGATTGGTTGCGTCTCCGAGGATATCTATATCGCACTGAACAAACTGTCTGAAACGGCCTTTCTGCGGCCTGTCGGCACGGAATACCGGTCCGATCTGCAGTGCTTTGAAAGGCTGCGGCAGCTTCGCCGCATTTGCTGCATAATAACGGCTCAGCGGCAGAGTCAGGTCATATCTGAGCCCTTCCTCTGTAAGGGATTGCGCTCCGCTTCCGGCTGCCTCTTTGCTTCCGGCAAGCGATTCCAGTTCCTGCTGCAGCTTTTCCCCGCGTTTCAGGACCTTGAATATCAGCTTTTCATTTTCACCGCCCTGCTTACTTGTCAGGTTGCCGATATGTTCGACGACGGGGGTCTCTATCTCGGTAAAACCATACCTGCGGTACGTCTCCCGGATCGTCTGCTGCAGCGCGGCGCGGACTTCCATCTCCGCAGGAAGTATGTCTCTCATGCCGGTGACCGGCTTTTTTTCGAATGCCATCTCTTATCCTCCAAAATGAACAGGTATGTATTATAGCACAGTATGCGGACCTCGTCCACCGATCAGATCCCTGCTACTCAAACGTCTTTTCAAGAAGCTCCGCAGCCGCCCGGATCTGATTGTCCTTAAGGATATCCGTTTCCTCGCCTCCGGCAAAATTGACCTTGGCAAAGGTCACATCATCAAAGTCTTCAAATTCCACTTCCAGCGTCGGCTCTATTCCTTTTCCGTGGATCAGGGCGCCGCCCGGAAGACGATACTGGTTGGTAGTGAACTTGACCGCCGACTGATCACTCAGCTTATACACCGACTGAACGATCCCCTTGCCGTATGTTTTTTCGCCGACGGACGGATACCCGTAGTCCATCATGACGCCTGCAAAGATCTCCGCGGCGGATGCGCTGCGGCTGTTGACGATAAGCGTGACCGGCAGCTGGTTTGATATATTGTCTTCCGCGCAATATACTGATGCCTTGCCGCTGCGGTCTTCCACGGAAAGCAGCACTGTATTGCCCCGGGGAGACGTCACTGCGTTTTCATCGCCGTTCGTCACGGTCAGATGATCATCCAGCACATAATCCAGCATTCTGAGCGCCACATTCATATCACCGCCGCCGTTGTTTCTTAAGTCTACGACGATCCCCCGGGCTCCCTGGTCTTTAAGCTGCTGCCATATATTTTTGAATTCTTTTTCCGTCATCAGATTGAAGGAAGTGATGCTCAGATATCCAAGGTCGGTCTCCGGGATCATGATCCCCCTCACCGTAATATCCAGGATCTGCGCCCTGCCGACAGTCAGTTCGATCTCCTCCCCGTCACGCAGGACCACCAGGTCTACAGATGTGCCTGCGGGACCTTTGATATACTTTGAGATCGCCTCGTCAAGGCTCATTCCCCGCAGATCCGTATCGTCCGCCTTGATGATAATGTCATCCGCCTCGATACCGGCTTCCTTCGCCGGGCCCTGGGAATTGACACTGATCACCAGGATGCCGCCGGTCTCACTGTCAGCCTGGACCGTCACGCCGATACCTTCATAACTGCCGTTGTTCCGTTTGACTTCTTCCGCGTAATCTTTGACGGAATAATACTGCGCGTATTTGTCTTCCCTGGTCAGGCCGTACAGCATACCCGTAAAGATACCGTCGGTGACGTCCTGAACATTCTCGTCATAAAGATAGGCACTGCCGATCAGGCTCTGGATCTCCCCCATCTTACGGTTGATCTCCGGCATGTTCAGTCCGCCGTCTTTTGTTTCCGCGGTATACTTATAATACGGCATGCGGATCGTAAGCACTCCCAGCCTGCCGAGAGAGACCATAATGTATCCGCGTATCAGGATCACGCCGACAAGAACGGCCAGAAGCGCCGCAAAAAAGCCGCACAAAAACGGTCTGACCGGACTGCGGTGCTGTCCTGCCCCGCGTTCTTCAGGATCTGCTTCCTGCCGGTCTTTTTCCGGTCCTTCATTCAACTCTGTAAGATCTGTCTGTTTTTTCAGTTCCTCGTCCATTTGATCTCCGTCGCTGCCGGCTCATCAGGGCCGGACATAATTCAGAGGATTGACGTATCCTCCGTTGATACGTATGCCGAAGTGCAGATGCGGTCCGGTGGAATACCCGGTCGAACCGACCGCTCCGATCGTATCTCCCCGTTTGACTGTCGCGCCTTTTGAAACCCCGAGCGACGACAGATGCATATAAACCGTATACACGCCTCCGCCATGGCTGATCATAATATAGTTTCCTGCTGAGGAGGAATACTGTGAGATCACCACAGTCCCGCCCGCAGCCGCAACGACCCGGCTGCCGCTTGGTGCACCGACATCCACGCCCTTGTGACTGGTCGAAGCTCCTTCTGTCGGCGATTCTCTGTCTCCGAATCCGGAGGTGATCCGGCTGTGACCGGGGCAGGGCCAGGTGAAGCTGATGTTCCCCACCGTCATGGGTTCGAATTTCCTGCCTTCCGCTTCAGCCTTTTTACGCGCTTCCTCTTCCTGCCGGCGGATCTCCGCCTCGATCGCTGCGATATTGTTTTCCTCGGCACGGATCGCAGCCTGTATGCCGGCTATATTTTTCTGCATCTCCGCAGCTTCGTTTTCCGCCGCCTTGATCTTGGCATTGTATGACGCCAGTTCATTCGTCTTATCCTGCTGAAGCTTGCTGACGGAAGCCTGGCGTTCCTCGACCTCGGCTTTTGTCTGTTCGAGAAGTTCCTTTTCGCTGATCAGCTCTTCTTCCTTGGCTGCGACCGCTTCCCTTATGGTAATGTATTCTTCAAGCTTGTTCCGGTCATAAACGGAAACATTTTCTATGTATTCCGCCTTGTTGAGCAGGTCCGAAAAGCTTCCGGACTGGAACATGCTGTCAAGCAGGTCCTCTTTGCCGTGTTCGTACATATAGCGGATGCGCTGCTTCATGGAAGCATACTGCTGACGCTCCGTTTCCCTGGCTTCCGCGAGCTGCACTTCCGTCACGGCGATGTTCTGTTCGGTCGTCGCGATGTCCGCCTCCAGACCCGTGATCGTTGCGGCGATCTCCGCGAGTTCCTGATCCAGCTTTGCAACATACGCAGCAGCATCCGACTTCAGCTTGTTCAGTTCCGCAAGCTTCTTCTCCACGGCGTATTTGTCATTTTTGATCTCTTCGATCTTTTTCTTGTTGTCACTGATCTTTTTCTTCGACTCATCGATCTCCTGCTGCTTGTTATCGGCAAGAGAAACAAGCCTTCCGGCCTGCGGCAGGCTTACAGCAAACAGGACCGCCGCAAGCAGCGCCCCTGTCAGTATACGCTTTTTTTTTCCGGAACCGGTCATCTTCATCCGGGTCACACTTTCAGATGTCTGCGGATCGTTATAAAAGAAACGACCATACCCATGCCTGCTCCGAGGATCAGTCCGGCCATAAGCATCGTAGGATAGACCTCGCTCAGGGGAAGCAGTTCCGCAACACCGGCGAGTGCACTGAGCGATCCGGAAGTACTGATTTTCTCAGCAACATACTCTTCCGCGCGGCTGTAGATCAGACGGATCAGTATAAGCGGTATCGCCGCTCCGATCAGTCCGAGCACGGTTCCTTCCACAACGAAAGGCGCACGGATCATGGCGTTGGTCGCGCCGATCAGCTTCATGATCTCATTCTCGCGCTTTCTGAAGTGTGCGGCGAGTGTGATCGTGTTGCTGATCAGGAATACGGAGATCGCGAACAGTATCGTGATGATTGCCAGCGACACAGCCGAGATCACACGGTTCATGCCCCGCAGAGCAGATACCACGGCATTGGCATAATTGACTTCCCGGACGATATCAAATGTCCGGATAAATTCGACTTCTTCTTCCTGGGCTTCGATATTCTCCAGAAAGATCTCATAGCTGTCACTCTGTGCAAGCGGATTGTCATCCGCAAAAGCAGCAGCAAGTTCCTCCGCATGGTCTCCGAAATAGTCTTCCTTGAAGCTGTCCCATGCCTCGTCCGCGGAAGTGTAGACGATATCCTTCACACCTCCGTGTTCTTCCACTGCATCGCGGAAAGCTTCTTTTTCGGTCATGGTGGCATCCTCCCTGAAGAACACGGTGATGCCGATGGTCGTCTCCGCCTGCCAGGCGATATGCTGCACGTTCATTACAATAGAATAAAACAGGCAGAACAGGAAAATGCATGCCGCGATCGTCGCCGCAGAAGCGGATGAAAACAGTATGTTTTTACGCAGATTGGAAAAGCCCTGTTTCAGGCAGTAAAGTACAGTATTCATACTCCGGCGCTCCTCCCGTCTCCGTCGGGTGCGTCCGTTTCCCACGGAACCTCATCCGTATCATCGGGATCCCGCATTTCTTCCGCTGTGTATGCCGGTCTCACGGCATCATCGGGGACCTTTACATCGGCCTCTTTGTATTCCGGTCTCACCACATTTGTCTCCGGAGCCTGCAGTACAGCCGGTTCATCGACTGCAGCCTCAATGTGTTCCCTGCGTGATCTGCCTGAAGGACGATAATCGGAAAAGAACGCGCTGATCGGTCTCCGCATATCCTCTCCGTAGGTATCTCTGATCACAGAGCCGCGCTCCATAACGATCACCCGTTTGTCCACCGACTCGACCAGCTCCCTGGAATGGGTTATAACGACCACAGTCGTACCCATCTCATTGATATCGAGGAGCAGATTCATGATCTCGATAGAATTCTTTTCGTCAAGGTTTCCGGTCGGTTCATCGGCAAGGATGACAGAAGGGCGGTTGATCAGCGCCCGCGCTATCGCAACACGCTGCTGTTCGCCGCCGGAAAGCTGGTAAGGCATGTTCTTGTACTTGGCAGAAAGGCCGGTAAGCTTGAGCATCTCCGTAACATTCTCACGGATCTCTCGCTTGGAAGCTCCGATCACTCTCTGGGCAAAAGCGATGTTCTCGTAAACATTGCGGTCATTCAGAAGACGGAAGTCCTGAAAGACCACGCCGATATTTCTCCGGAATCTCGGAATGTCTCTCTGCCGGATGGTACTTAAGTTCCACCCGCTGACGATCACTTCTCCTTCCGTCGGTTTCAGCTCCCTCGTGATCAGTTTGATGAGCGTGGATTTGCCGGATCCCGATCTTCCCGTAAAAAACACAAACTCTCCGTCATGAATACGGAGGTTTATGTCCCTGACCGCGCGGTTGCCGGTCTCATAAGTTTTACTGACATTTATAAATTCGATCATACAGTCTGTCCCGCACTTAATAGTCGATCCTGTCCATGTAGTCCATATATTTGACGACCATCAGCGCGATCTTGAATGTAATGGCATCATCAAAAATACGAAGATCCAGTCCCGTCGTCTTCTGCAGCTTGTCCAGCCTGTATACGAGTGTATTGCGGTGGATAAACAGCTGACGGGAGGTCTCGGATACGTTGAGATTATTCTCAAAGAACTTGTTGATCGTAGCCAGCGTTTCATCATCAAACTCGTCCATTGTCCTGCCGCCGAATATCTCGCTGATAAACATACGGCAAAGATTGATCGGGAGCTGATAGATCAGTCTGCCGATACCGAGACCGCTGTAAGCGATCACATCCTCGTCTTCATAAAAGATGCGGCGGACATCATGAGCAAGCTTGGCTTCTTTATACGACTTTGAAACATCTTTCAGTTCCTCCACGGCCGATCCGTAGGCGATCCTGGAAGAGATGCCTGCTTCTGCCAGCATATTGAAGATCTGCATTGCTTCTTCCTTAAGTTCGGCATCCGCCCGTGTCCGGTCTCTGAGTTCGTGAACGACGACCTGGTTTTCTTCGTCGATGCTTGTGACAAAGTCATTGCTCTGTGTGGAGACCATCTGGCGAAGCAGTTCCCCTACGGGAGCCTCATGGCCTTTCGTTTCGATAATAAGCACCGCCCTGGGCTGTTTAAACTCGATATGGAGCTTTTTTGCCCTGTTGAAAATATCGATCTGAAGAAGATTATCCAAAAGAAGGTTCTTGACAAAGCTGTCCTTGTCAAGTTTTTCCTTATAAGCCTGGATCAGGCTTTCGATCTGCACAACTATGAGACGCAGGGCCATGCCCGCGTTATCGGAATCGCTCCTGACAACTGCCACAAACTCCGGTTCACCATTATCCGTGATCTGACTGAACAGATATCCGCCCGCTTCCTGCGAGATCTCTCCACTCTTCAAAAAAGCAATAACCGCCTTATCATCAAGGCCTGCCATATCCCCTTTGACTGCTGTCATTTTCCCGCTGATATCAAAAACCGCGGCATCCGTCCGGGTAATTGAGGCGATCTCCTGAAGTGTATTCTGTACGATCTGGTTTGAAACCATAATTATCTCCTTCCACTGCTCCGTGAGCCGGAATCCATCAACTGTCTTTAGTGATAATTCAGCATATTTTCACTAATAATGTACGACAATTTTGGTCAAATTGCAATAACTCTTTAAAATATTTAACAAATTTAGGTTGTTCTTTTTGTGCATATTTAAGCAGAAGAACAATATTTAGAAAAGATTAAGAATTTGAGCAATGCTTACGCTGTTCATATTTCCACTAAAAAGTGTTAGTATTATATTCAGAGGGAGTTCCTGAAGGATCAGACAGGGACAATTATTCAATATGGAGTATCTATGAATGTATTATTCTACCTGACGCCGAAGTGTGACTGCGCCTATCTTGAGGATCGCGACACCCTGCGGCAGGCACTGGAGAAGATGGAAGCCCGGCGTTATTCCGTCATTCCCATTCTCGACAGAAAAGGGCACTATATCGGAACGATCACCGAAGGTGACCTGCTTTGGAACATTAAAAACAAGTTTCATCTCGATCTCAGAGAAGCGGAACGCATCAACATTACTGAGGTCGACCGGACCCGGGACTATATGCCGATCTCGATCCGTTCCAACATGGAAGATCTGATCGAGCTGGCACTGCGTCAGAACTTTGTTCCAGTATGTGATGACAATGACAGTTTCATCGGTCTGGTGACCCGTCAGGAGATCCTGCGCTACATCAAAAAGAAGCTGGATGCTCTTGAAAAAACCAACTGAATAACGGCACCAAAAAACCGGGATCGTATCTTCAAAAGAAGACCGATCCCGGTTTTATTGTCCTGTGATACGGATCATGTACTGCCGGAGCGGGCAAATCAGTTTTTCAGCAGCCGCACTGTGTCATTCTCCCGGTCCAGTTCGACGATATGGTTTTTATAAAGATGGCCGAGCGCACGCTTGAACTGATTCTTGCTCATAGCGTAAGTCTCTTCGATAAACACAGCATCAGCCCTGTCGCCATATGGCAGGAAACCGTTGTTGCGGCGGAGTTCATAGAGGATGACATCCGCATCCTCCTGGACGGTCTTATAGAGTTTGTCCCTGATCAGCAGGTCCAGCTTTCCGTCTTCACGCACTTTGGCGACCCTTGCTTCCACCTCATCGCCGTAAGCATAGTTCTTAAAGGTCTCGCGTATCGGCACAAGTCCGTAATATTTGTTATCCACGGCAACGAAGATACCGAGGTCGGGATTGATCTCATAAACAAAGCCGGTGACCCTGTCGTCCTCATGATACGGGCTGTGCCGGTCAAGATGGCCGTAGACGCGCATGGTCGCTGCCTGTCTGCCGGATTTATCCTTATAGAGCCATACCAGTACTTCATCACCGACTTCCGGCCGATGGATCTGCTCCTTAAACGGAAGCAGCACCTGTTTCGGGACACCGTTATCCAGGAATGCGCCGATGCTTGTTACTGCCGCGACCTCCAGGATGCCGACTTCTCCGTCCTTCAGGATCGGTGTGCGCATGGTCGCAGTCAGCCTGCCGCCTTTATCTTCGTAAAAATAAACAGTGACCGTATCCCCGGCAGCAGGACGCCCGATCTGCTCTGCGAACGGGATCAGGACCCTGGTGCTTTCCGCGGATCTTTTTCCGTATCTTCCGTTCATCACTTCCGCAGGCGCTTCCACAAAAGCTCCGATCTCGCTGACCGTAGTGACTCTCAGTGTATATGCCCTGCTGAACGCGGAATCTGATGCGGACTCATGCCGGTTTCTGCTGTCAGTACCGCGCCTGTCAAATTCTTTTTTCGGGCGGTCATTCCTGTCACGTCCCGACCGGTCATAGTCACGCCGGTCGTTCCTTCCTTTGTATCCGCCGCGCTCATAAGCCGGCCTGTCCCCGAAAGACTCTCTCTTTTCAGTTCTCGGCGGCGTCCTGAACTTTCCCGAATGTACAACGACCGATGCTGCGGCGTTTCCTCCGCGTTTTCCTTTGCCCTTTTTCGGCACGGCTGTATCTGCTGCTTCCGGCTGTTTTTCGGAATCAAAAAAAGTCTCCTCTGTGTCGCAGGGATAGCTTGGCTTCTGATCCGGTTCGTCACATGGGTAGGCTTTGGGGTTGTTGTCATTATTCATCTTAGGTCTCTCCGTTCTGACCGGACTCTGCGTACAGCTCTTACACCGTCCCC
Organism: Lachnospiraceae bacterium; assembly: GCA_017388745.1. GTDB lineage: Bacteria > Bacillota > Clostridia > Lachnospirales > Lachnospiraceae > Avilachnospira. The sequence continues at coordinate 26,328 of JAFPHE010000096.1, forward strand.
GTCCGGTATGGTGAAAGGATATACTATTTCCGCGGAAATGTCCAGTACAAATCCTGTTTCCGGTGCCTTCAACCGGTATCTTCACACATACAAAGACTTGAGGGATCATCGCTTTCTCTTTGCAATGATCCCTCATCTTGAATGTGCCATTGGATTACTACCTGTTCCTTTCTCTTCTGAAAATCCTTTTCGGCTATTCAGTTGTATTTTATCTTAAGGTCTCCTTATCTTTCCGATCTCACTCTTTCCTTTCTGAATCGATGTTATGACCAACGGTTTTAGTATTCAGACTGTTAATACTTTCCGTTCTTTTTCTGGATATGATAAGGTCTTCTTAAGTTGCTCCTATCATAACATTGTTTTTAAATTTATACAATCCGTAAAATATGCTAAAACATAAAAAATAATTTGTTTAAAATGCCGGGGAACAAAAGTTCCCCGGCTTCATAATGCCTGATCAGTCTTCCCACTTCCAGCCTGCGACCTCCGGAAGGTCGGTGCCGTACTTGTGAATATACTGTTTATGCTCGACCAGCTTATCACTCATCTTCTGATACAGATAAGCGCCGCGGTTGCCGAGTCCCGGCAGATCCTTGATCGCTTCCTGTACCAGATGGAAACGGTCGATATCATTCTGTACGCGTACATCAAACGACGTGGTGATCGTTCCTTCTTCCTTATAGCCGCGGACATGCATCAGACGGTTATTGTGTCTTCTGTAGGTCAGTTCATGTACCAGGCTCGCATAGCCGTGGAAGTTAAAGATCACGGGCTTATTCGTCGTGAACAGGATGTCATACTCGGCGTCCGTCAGACCGTGCGGATGCTCGTTGGCGGGCTGCAGCCTGAACAGATCCACGACATTGATGAAACGGATCTTAAGTTCGGGCAGTTCCTTTCTCAGGATCGAAACCGCTGCAAGCGCCTCCAGAGTCGGTGTTTCACCTGCGCATGCGAATACGATATCCGGTTCCTGGCCCTGGTCGTTGCTTGCCCAGTCCCAGATGCCTATGCCCTGTGTGCAGTGCTTCACGGCTTCCGGCATACTCAGCCACTGCGGACGCGGATGCTTACTCGCGACGATAACATTGACATAATCACGGCTGCGGATGCAGTGGTCAAATACCGAGAGCAGGCAGTTGGCATCCGGCGGCAGATAAAGCCGCACCACGTCTGCTTTCTTATTTGCAATGTGATCCATAAATCCCGGATCCTGATGTGTAAATCCGTTGTGGTCCTGCTGCCATACCGTTGAGCACATGATCAGGTTCAGGGATGCGATCTCTTCACGCCATGTCAGCTGGTTGCAGATCTTGAGCCACTTCGCGTGCTGCGCAGCCATGGAATCGATAATACGGGCAAACGCCTCGTAAGTCGCAAAGAAACCGTGTCTGCCGGTCAGAAGGTATCCTTCCAGCCATCCCTCGCACATATGCTCGGAGAGCATGCCGTCCATGACACGGCCGTCTGCCGCGAGATGGTCATCCGTATCAAGCCGCTCGGCATTCCAGGTCCGGTTCTCCGTTTCAAAAACAGCGTTGAGACGGTTGGAATTGGTCTCGTCGGGTCCGAAGATACGGAAGTTTTTGTTCTCCGCATTGAGTTTGAAGATATCTCTGACAAATTTGCCGAGATAGCTCATATCCTGTGCTTCCAGAGCACCGTGTTCCTTAATGTCAAAACCGTATTCCCTGTAGTCCGGAAGCCTCAGATCACGAAGCAGCAGTCCGCCGTTGCCGTGAAGGTTGGCGCCGATCCTGCTCGTTCCTTCCGGCGCGAGAGAAGCAATCTCCGTCTTCAGCTTTCCGTCATCATCAAACAGTTCCTCCGGATGATAGCTTCTGAGCCAATCTTCCAGGATCTTCAGGTGCTCTTCCTTATCCATTGCGATCGGTACCTGATGTGCAAGGAAATTGCCCTCGATGCGTTTGCCGTCGACTTCCTTCGGAGCAGTCCAGCCCTTGGGAGTCCTGAGGACGATCATCGGCCAGCGCGGACGGGTATGGTCGTTGTTTTCACGGGCGTTCTTCTGGATCTCTTTGATCTTTTCGATCACGATATCCATCGTCTCTGCCATCTTACGATGCATCGGCATCGGATCCTCGCCCTCAACGAAGTATGGCTCCCAGCCGCAGCCATGGAAGAAGTCAACGATCTCTTCATGAGACATACGGGCAAAAAGCGTCGGGTTCGCGATCTTATAACCGTTCAGGTGGAGGATCGGGAGTACGGCGCCGTCACCGACCGGATCCAGGAACTTGTTGCTGTGCCAGGAAGTCGCGAGCGGTCCGGTCTCCGCCTCGCCGTCGCCGACTGTCACACACGCGATCAGGTCCGGATTATCGAAAACCGCACCGAACGCATGAGCAATGCCGTATCCGAGTTCGCCGCCCTCATTGATGGAGCCGGGTGTCTCCGGTGCGCAGTGACTGGGCACGCCGCCCGGGAACGAGAACTGCTTGAACATCTTCTTCATTCCGTCGATGTCCTGAGAGATGTTGGGATATACTTCGCTGTAGGTCCCGTCCATATATTCATTGGAGATCAGGAAGTTGCCACCGTGTCCCGGTCCCGAAAGCAGGATCATATCCAGATCATAACGCTTGATGACACGGTTCAGATGGGTAAAGACAAAGTTCTGTCCCGGAACCGTGCCCCAGTGTCCGACGATCTTCTTCTTGATCATCTCCTTTGTAAGGGGCTCCTTCAGAAGCGGATTATCAAGCAGGTACAGCTGGCAGGCTGACAGATAGTTTGCCGCACGCCACCAGGCATTCATCCTGGTCAGAAGTTCCTCCGTGATCGGGCCTTTTTCAGGACAGGTACAGTTCATATCTTGCATAACGGTCCTCCTTTGATAAAAACCGGTTTGTATATAAAAATAAACAGATACATTATACGCTGTTTGTTCCGTTTGTAACAATATTTATTTTTGTTTTCCTGCGCATTTCTCACTGTTCGGACCAATTTATTGTAAAATATTACCAAAGCGGCTGTTATTTTATTGACAATAATGACTTTTTTTAACTGCTCGTTTAAATTCTTCTTCCATAAAAATAAAAATAGAGTATAATGATATGCAGGTTTTCTTGGGTTATCGAGGAAAACTGAATTTTTGTAAAGGATGGTTAAGTAACGTATGGCTATCAAAGTAGGTATTAACGGTTTTGGTCGTATTGCACGTGTTGCAATCAGAATTATGGCAGAATACGGCGATCAGTTCGATCTCCGCGGCATCAATATCAGAAACGCTGATCTGGACTTCATGTGCTATTCCCTGAAGTATGACACTGCATTCGGCAGATTCCAGGGTACTGTTGAGAAGTATGAGGACGGCCTCGTGATCAACGGCAAGAAGGTCAAGGTCTTCAGCGAGGATAAGGCAGAGAACATCCACTGGGATGAGTGCGGCGCTGAGTACATCATCGAGTCTACCGGTGTTTATCTTACCTCCGAGCTTTGCTCACAGCACTTCAACCACGGTGCAAAGAAGGTCATCATCTCCGCTCCGGCAAAGGATGACACCCCGATGTTCGTCCTTGGTGTAAACTCTGACAACTACACCTCCGACATGAAGATCATCTCCAACGCATCCTGCACCACCAACTGCCTTGCTCCTATGGCTAAGGTCATCAACGATGCATTCGGTATCGAGTCCGGTCTTATGAGCACCATTCATGCTTCTACTTCCAAGCAGAAGGCTGTTGATGCACGTGACAAGAAGGACTGGAGAATCGGCCGTTCCGTATACGGCAACATCATTCCTTCCACTACCGGTGCTGCAAAGGCAGTCGGCAAGGTCATCCCGGATCTGAAGGGCAAGCTGACCGGTATGAGCTATCGTATCCCGGCATGCGACGGTTCCGTAGTTGACCTTACTGTCAACCTTAAGAACCCGACCACCTATGACGAGATCGTAGCAGCTATGCAGAAGGCAGCTGACGGCGAGTTCAAGGGCATCATCGAAGTATCCAAGGATCCGATCGTTTCCACCGATATGCTCGGATATCCGGTACCCAGCGTATTCGATGTCAAGGGCGGCATCATGCTGAACGAGAAGTTCGTAAAGCTCCTTGCTTGGTACGACAATGAGTGGGGTTACACCAGCATGCTTATCCGTATGCTCATCCATATGGCAGAGGTTGACGCAGCCGGCTGATCACAGCGACTGACCTCGAAAGATAAGTAAACGAATACCCTGCGGGAATTCCCGCAGGGTATTTTTTGTTCTGATACAGTAAGAGCTTCTGTTCATTCAACTGTCCGCCGCAGCCTGCAGACAGTCAGGCATCGTGACCAGTTCGTAACCCCGCTCCTGCAGATAACGCTCCCATTCATCGAATCCGTAAAGGAGCGTACCCGTCTGATGGCTGTCGCTTGACAGGATAAAACGGCCGCCGCGGGATGCGATGTAATCCATGATCTCTGCGGATGGATACGGCGCGCTGCGGTATCCGCGGCTCATGGCGCCGGTATTGATTTCAAACGGCCTGCCGCAGGAAAGGAGTTTGTCTGCTGCCTGCTTCCATGCCCTGCGGTAACGCGGATGCGATTCATCAAAGAGACAGCCGCCTTCGTTGAACTTGGTGATCAGGTCGAAATGCCCTATGATATCCGCATCTGTTTTTGCGACTACATCTCCCACATTGGCGTAATAGCTTTCCGCAGCGGCATAATAGTCGCCGTCATACCATTCCTTCACCAGACCGGCAAATGCTTCCGGACTCTCGTCCACATTCTTCCGGCATCCGTCCTTCTCTATGTAGTGCACGGAGCCGATCGCATACTCCAGTCCCTCTCGCGGGCCGTCAGAATAGTAGTCCCATTCCGCGCCGCAGAAGATCCTGATCCTGCCTCGGTACTCCTCTTTCAGCCGGCTGATCTCCTCAACATAATCGTGCATGCCTTCTAAAGACATGCACCATTCCGTATCGAAGCTCGTGAGTGCGTGCCCGGAAAACCCGATGCAGTCCATCTTTTTTTCAATGGCTGCCTGCACCATTTCCTCCGCGCTGCTGCGGCCGTCGCAATAAGTGGTATGGATGTGATAATCTCTGTTTATCATGGTCAGGTCATCTTTTCCTGCTTGACTTTATGGTCGATGATATGCCGGGATGCAAGCTCCCGGCGTACGTCCTCGAGGCTGATGCCGGCTTCTACCATCAGTACCATGACATGGTAGGCAAGATCCGCGATCTCATAGATCGTTTCTTTCTTATCTTCCGCCTTGCCGGCAATGATGACCTCCGTACATTCCTCTCCGACTTTCTTTAAGATCTTGTCCAGTCCTTTTTCAAAGAGATAGGAAGTATAGGATCCTTCCGGCATTTCTTCCTTGCGGCCCTTTAAAAGCTCCATCAGTCCGTCCAGTGAAAACTCATGCAGTGTATCGCTCTGCCATACAGGATATTCAAAGCAGGAGTCTGTTCCCTTGTGACATGCCGGTCCGTCTTTCTCAACAACGACGGTAAGGGCATCCCCGTCACAGTCTGCCGTGATCGACACGATATGCTGGTAATTGCCGCTGGTCTCTCCCTTTAACCACAGTTCCTGCCTGGAACGGCTCCAGAAGCAGGTAAGTCCTTTTTCCATGGAGATCTTCAGGCTTTCCCTGTTCATGTATGCGAGAGTCAGCACTTTTTTGCTGTAAGCATCCACAACGATCGCAGGGATCAGGCCCTTTTCATCAAATTTCAGATCATCAATGTTTAACATATTCCCTCCAGCTATTATATGATCCGCATCGGAATCCCTTCCTCCGCCAGCCTTTCTTTCAGTTCCCGTATGCTGACTTCCCCGAAGTGGAAGATCGATGCTGCCAGCCCCGCATCCACTTTCGGCAGTGTCTTGAACAGAGTAACAAAATCCTCAATGCAGCCTGCACCGCCGGAGGCGATGACCGGTACGCTGACCGCATTGCTGACTGCTTCCAGCATTTCCAGATCAAATCCTTTTTTGACTCCGTCAGTATCGATCGAGTTCAGCACGATCTCTCCGGCTCCCATATCCACACACCGCCGGATCCAGCTGATCGCCTCCATGCCCGTATCCACTCTGCCGCCCTTTGCAAAGACGCGGAACTCATCGTCCACTCTCTTCACATCGGCGCTCAGGACAACGCACTGGTCCCCGTAACGTTTTGCAGCTTCGTAGATCAGATCGGGATTGCGGATCGCGCCCGAGTTTACGCTGACCTTGTCGGCACCGCATTTGAGCACACGGTCAAAATCGTCGACAGTATTGATTCCGCCGCCCACGGTCAGAGGGATAAATATCTTTTCGGCGACCTGACACAGGATATCCGTAAACAGTTGACGGTCCTCCGCCGAAGCCGTGATATCGTAAAACACCAGTTCGTCGGCGCCGTTATCGCTGTAATACTTCGCCAGTTCCACCGGCGAGTCAACATCGTGCAGGCCTTCAAAATTGACGCCTTTTACAACTCTTCCGTTCCTGACATCCAGGCAGGGTATAATACGTTTCGTTATCATAAGCCATTTCCTCGCTGCCGTTGCCTGCCCGTCTGCAAACACTGCAGGCCCCGTCTAAAACACGGACGTCTTTTACTTCGCCGCCGCGATCGCTTCCTTCAGATCGATTGCTCCGGTATAGTATGCTTTTCCGATGATCGCGCCGTACATATCCATTTCCCGCAGCCGTTTCACATCATCCAGTCCTGAAACGCCTCCGGAAGCGATGATCTGCATCTGAAGCATGTCTTTCAGTTTTCTGTAAAGCTCGAGATTCGTCCCGCGCATCGCGCCGTCTCTCGATATATCCGTACAGATGATCGTTCCGATACCGAGCTGCTGCAGTTCACGGCAGAAATCAAACGCATCCAGTTCCGATTTTTCCGTCCATCCTTTGATCGCCACGAATCCGTCCCGGATATCCACGCCGACTGCCACATGTTCTCCGTACTCTGCCGCGGCTCTTTCCAGAAAAGCACGGTCTGTCACCGCAGCGGTTCCAAGGATCACGCGTGCCACGCCCGCATCCAGATATCGTTCGATCACCTGCATGCTGCGGATGCCGCCGCCGACCTCGGTGAAAAGATCCGTATTGCGTACGATGTGCCGGATCACTTCAAGATTGGGGGTCCCGCCGCTTTTCGCGCCTTCCAGATCCACCGTATGCAGGCAGGACGCTCCGGCCGCTTCAAAGGCTTCCGCGATCTCCAGGGGATGATCGCTGTAGACCGTCATTTGGGCGTAATCTCCCTTCAGCAGCCGCACGGCTTTGCCTTCAAACAAGTCAATAGCAGGATATATTAACATACCGATACTCTCCTTAAAAGGACCCCGGTCCTGAGTATACTGCCCGGATAGCCATAAAAATCAGATCATAATTCGCAAAATGCCTTCAGGATCGCGAGACCCGCCGGCCCGCTCTTTTCCGGATGGAACTGCGTGCCGTAAACATTGTCTCTCTCCACGGACGCCACCAGATCCGCACTGTATTCCACCGTCGACGTTACGAAAGGATCACATTTGGCCGCCGCATAGGAATGGACAAAATACATATGGTCGCCTTCATGGATGTATCTGAACAGCCTGCTGTATTCCCCGTCCCCGCGTCTGACGAATTTCAGTGCATTCCATCCGATCTGAGGTTTCTTGAGAGACGGATCGATAACCTCGCCGATATCGCGGACTTCTCCGGGGATCAGGCCCAGACCGGGATGCTCACCGTATTCAAAATCCATATCAAACAGCAGCTGCATCCCCACACAGACCCCGAGCAGCGGCTTGCCTTTGGAAGCCTGTTCGATCACTGCCCGGTCCATACCGGTCGAACGAAGCTTTGCCGCAGCATCTCCGAATGCGCCCACGCCCGGAAGAAGGATCCGGTCTGCCCGGTTCATCACATTTTCATCACTGGTAACGACTGCTTCTTCCCCGATCGCCGCAAAAGAGCTCTTCAGAGAAAACAGATTGCCGACCCCATAATCAATAATTGCTATCATTTTTATTCTCCGATGTTACGACCACTTTGAAAAAGTTCCGGCAGCCTTACGCTGTCCGCTCACAGAACGCCCTTTGTACTCGGTACCTCGTCCGCGGATTCCGGATCGATGGAGACCGCTTTCCTCAAAGACCTGGCAGCGGATTTGAACGCTCCTTCAATGATGTGATGGGAGTTCCTGCCCGCCAGCTGGCGGATATGCAGATCAAGACCCGCATTGGACGTAAAAGCGATCCAGAATTCTTCCACCAGTTCCGTATCAAAGGTGCCCACTTTCTGCGCCGGGATCTCCAGACCGTACCCGAGATAGGAACGTCCCGAGATATCAACCGCCGTCAGGATCAGTGCCTCATCCATCGGAAGGACCGTGTCGCCGTAGCGCATGATGCCTTTCTTGTCGCTGAGAGCTTTCGCGAAAGCCTTGCCAAGGCAAATGCCGATATCCTCCACCGAGTGATGGTCATCCACTCCGGTGTCACCCTCGCAGCATACGCTCAGATCGAATCTGCCGTGTTTTGCAAACAGTGTCAGCATATGATCCAGAAAACCGACTCCGGTAGAGATCTCGGACCTGCCGGTGCCGTCCAGATCCAGCTTCAGTTGAATATTGGTTTCAGCGGTGTTCCGCAATATCTCCGCTTTTCTCATAGCAGCTTCCTTCCTCGTCCGGGGGGCATGTCACAATGATACCCGGGTATCCGTCTTATCAAAGGATCTCCCGGACTTTCTCAATCAATGTCTCCATCTGTTCCTTTGTACCGATGGAAATACGGTTATAATCGCTGATGCGTTCTTTATCAAAATGCCTGATCAGTACGCCGCGCTTTTTCAGTTCCAGATACAGATCCCGTCCGCTGATCTTCGGATGCCTTGCAAAAATGAAGTTTGCCTTGGAATCCAGTACTTCAAATCCGAGTGCTTTCAGTTCCGACACTGTAAAGTTTCTGTTTTTTTCGATTATCAGACAATTGGCATAGGTATAGTTTCTGTCCTTGAGAGTTCCAAGACCCAGGCTCATTGTCATGGAGTTGATGTTATAAGGATTGAACGAGTTGCGGATTTTGTTGATGTCGCTGATCAGCCTCCGGTCTGCCACCGCAAAACCGAGTCTGGCACCCGCCATGGAGCGAGATTTGGAAAATGTCTGGATCACGATCAGATTGTCATATTTCTTGGTCAGCGGCAGTACGCTGGTCCCTCCAAAGTCCACATAAGCTTCGTCTACTACGATCACATCGTCGGGATGCGCCGCCGTCAGAGCGTCGATCTCCTTCATCTCCAGCGCCCGTCCTGTCGGCGCATTCGGGTTTGCGATCACGATCACGCCGTGCTTGTCCTTATAGTCATCAATACGGATCCCGAAACCTTCATCCAGCGGCACTTCTTCATAAGGAAGTCCGAGTGCCTCAGCAAACACCGGATAACAGCCGTATGTGATATCCGCGGAAACGATCGGCCGCAGCGCACTTCCGAAAGCCTTGAAGGCAAAGTACAGCAGCTCATCAGAACCGTTTCCGAGGACGACTTCCTCCCTGACAGCCTGACAGCTCATAGCCACGGCACTGCGCAGTTCTTCGGCAGCCGGATCCGGATAAAGGTTCAGGGAACGAAGGTGCTCCTTTGCATACTCCATTGCCTTTTCGGACGGAGGAAACGGCGACTCATTCGTATTCAGTTTGACATATTTCTGGTCCTGCGGCTGTTCGCCGGGCGTATAAGGTGTGATTGCTTCGGTCAAAGCATTGGCATATCTGCTCATAGTATCATCTCCTGTCTTCACTGCGGATCAGTACGCTGCGCGCGTGTCCGGTCAGTCCTTCCTTTCGCGCAAACAGCGCGATGTCATCCGCAACCGCATCCAGTGCGTCTGCTGAGTAATAAGTATACTGCATTTTCTTTACAAAGTCATCCACGGAGAGCGGGCTGAAGAACCTCGCGGTCCCGCTCGTGGGAAGCGTATGGTTCGGCCCGGCATAGTAATCTCCGAGGGCTTCCGGACAGTTGCGTCCGAGAAAGACCGAGCCTGCATGTCTGATCTTATCAAGATAATCAAAAGGATTGTCCACACAGAGCTCCAGATGCTCGGGAGCGATCTCGTTTGCGATCTCGATGCCTTTAAGCAGATCGTCCACGACGATGATCTTGCCGTTATTGTCGATGGATGCAGACGCGATCTCACAGCGCTCGAGTTTCCTTACCTGGGATTCGATCTCATCCCTGACTTTAACCGCCAGTTCTTCGGAATCCGTGATCAGTACGGCTGTCGCATTATAATCATGTTCTGCCTGGGACAGCATATCCGCCGCCATATATCTCGGCTCTGTTTTTCCATCCGCGATCGCCAGGATCTCGCTCGGTCCCGCGATCATATCGATCGACACCCTGCCGTAGACCTGTTTCTTGGCCTCAGCTACATAAGCGCTTCCGGGACCGACGATCTTGTCCACCTTCGGGATGCTCTCAGTTCCGAAGGCAAGCGCAGCGATCGCCTGCGCGCCTCCGGTCTTGAAGATCCTGCCGACGCCGGCAACTTTGGCTGCGGCAAGAACATAGGGGTTGATCCTTCCGTCTTTGCGGGGCGATGAGACCATAATGATCTCCTTCACACCCGCGATCACAGCCGGAATCGCATCCATCAGCACGGTCGAAGAAAGCGGCGCGGTTCCTCCCGGAACATACATTCCGACTCTTTCGATCGGCATGATCTTCTGTCCGATGACAACGCCGTCTTTTTCATTCAGGATGAAACTGTTGCGCACCTGGCGGCTGTGGAACGCCCGGATATTGGCCGCGGAGCGTTCCAGGACCTCGATAAACTCCGGTTCCACAGTCCGGAGCGCTTCTTCCATTTCTTCCTCCGTGACCTGCAGCGACTCTGTCCTGACGCCGTCGAACTTTTCATTGTACATCTTCAGCGCGCTGTCCCCGTTCCTGCGTACATTGTCCAGGATCTCCGACACCGTGCCGGCAACATTGTTCAGTACGTCATTGCGGATAAAAAGATCCCTCTTATCCACTTCCCCGTATTTCAGTATTCTGATCATATCTTTCGTTTATCCTTTCACAGCCTGTGATTCCGCTTCATCCAAGCTGTCCGGCAAGAGCCGCCGTAACGCGGCTGATCTCATTTTTCTTAAACTCGTAGGATGCTTTGTTGGCAATAAAACGGGCGCTGATATCTACGATCCGTTCAACCACGGAAAGGTTGTTGGCCTTCAGGGTCGAACCGGTTTCCACGATATCCACGATGACATCAGACAGTCCGAGCAGCGGGGCCAGCTCGATCGAACCATTCAGATGGATGATGTCAATATCCCTGCCTATGGAGGCATAGTAGCCGGCGGCGATCCTCTCGAACTTCGTCGCGACTCTAAGGGTCCGCTGCGGCCGGTCAATATATCCGTTCGGCGCAGCCACGGCCATCATGCACTTTCCGATGTCCAGATCCAGCAGTTCGTAGACCTCCGGCTCATATTCCAGCAGAATGTCCTTACCGGCAACCCCGATATCCGCCGCGCCCCGTTCGACATAGATCGCAACATCCGAAGGCTTGACCCAGAAATAGCAGATCCCTTTTTCTTCGTTGGTAAAAAGAAGCTTACGATTCTTTTCACGGATGGACGGGCATTCGTATCCCGCCTTTTCAAACATGTCGTATACCTTTTCTCCCAGTCTGCCCTTTGGCAGCGCGACATTCAGCATGTTTCCAGCACTCCTTCCGGATCGATCCTCATAACACGGCCATAGCGGAGTTTTTTCGGAAGCTCCTTCTGTGCCGTCACTCTCAGGCCTTCCGCCGTCAGCTGTCTGACTGCCCGGAACAAAAGCTCCTGATCGGTCTCGGGAGTATATAAAAGGACAACATCCGTATCCAGTCCGGGTTCCTGTTCATAGAAGCGCTCCAGGAAATCCAGGTATACCGCAAAACCTACCGCACGCGCTTTTCTGCCCATCTTGCGCAGCAGTTTATCATACTGGCCTCCGGAAAGAATACCGTTCGGCACTCCCTCGATGTATCCCCTGAAGACGATGCCGTTATAATAGCTCATGTCGTTCACCACGGAAAAATCGATGACGATATGATCCGCTTCGCCGGTAGAACGGAGGATACGGCAAAGTCCCTCCAGCTGCGTTACCGCTTCTTTGTCACAGCCGCATTCTTCAAGCACGGGCAGCACTTCTTCCGGTGCACCGTTCGTGCTGACGACCCGGATCAGCCGTGTAATGTCCCCGGCGTCACAGCCTGCATTTTCACAAAGCCTTTTCAGCTCATGCATGTTTTTCTCACCGATCAGGCGGAGAGCATTCTGACTCTGTTCCGGCGCAAGATGCATATCCTGCAGCAGCCCGGAAATGATACCGAGATGGGATATATTCAGAAGGTATCCGGAAGAGATCGCACCGAGGCTGGCTGCCGCAAGATAAAGCACTTCCCCGAGGCAGTAGTTATCGATCTCCCCGATGCACTCCAGACCTGCCTGGAGTATTTCTTTATAGGCATGTGAGCCTTTCGGGATCCGGTAAACATTTTCGTCATAAAACACTTTGCTGACCGATCCGTCCATATCTTTCGTATTGCGGACGATGGACAGTGTCACGTCCGGCTTCAGTGCCATCAGTCTGCCGTTTGTATCCGTAAAGGTGATGATGTTATCAGAGATCAGGAAGTCCTTATTCCCCGCATAGAGATCATACTCTTCGAACTTGCTCATCTTATACTGGCGGTAACCGAAACTCTGATACAGGTTTCGCAGCAGAAACACTGTCTTTTCTTCACTTTTTAAAACCGATTCTCTGTATTCCATATTTTCTCTGCTCATTGCAACTTAATTTATCATGATACTATGTTATCACATTATCACGCTAAAGTATTCTGTTGTCAAGTCCATCTTTTTTTACTGTTTGTATTCTCTAAGATACATGAATTAAGATCATGATCCGTTGCTTTAAAAATCGAAATCCGATAGAATAAATGTTACTTTTATCCTATTATAGGGTATACTTGTTTTATGTGTTAATCCGGTCGTAATGACCACGACTCAACATTCACTTTTTGGAGGTATCATGGGGCAGAACGGAAGATCCATCTCTCCCGGTGATGAGATCTATGAAGCAAAAAACCCTTTTTTCCGGGGCATGCGCGACGCGATCCCGATCGGCCTGGGTTATTTTGCGGTGTCATTTTCTCTCGGTATAGCTGCCGGCAACGTCGGATATACGACTTTCCAGGGCTTTCTGCTGAGCCTTCTTAATGTATCTTCTTCCGGAGAATATGCAGGCATCGTTCTTTCGGCAGAGCAGGCCGGTTTCATCGAACTGGCGCTTATGATCTGCGTTGCCAATGCAAGGTACCTGCTGATGAGCTTTGCACTGAGCCAGCGCTTTTCACCCTCATCCACACTTTTCCACCGGCTTACGATCGGTTTCGGTCTGACAGATGAGCTGTTCGGACTGGGGATCGCCTCCAAAGGCTGGCTGGATCCTGTCTATATGTACGGTGCCTTCTTCGGCAGCATTCCGCTCTGGGCTCTGGGCACCGCTTTCGGTGTCTATGCCGGCAATGTATTGCCGGTGATCCTTTCCGAAGCTTTGAATGTTGCCATTTTCGGCATGTTCCTTGCGATCATCATTCCGCCCGGAAAGAAAGATCCTGTCGTACTCGGCGCTGTCATCGTCAGTTTTCTCCTGAGCCTGCTGGCATCGGTCCTTCCGCTTACCGCATCGATCTCATCCGGCACAAGGACGCTGATCCTTACGATCATCATCGCATCGGCAGTTGCGCTGCTCTTCCCGCTGAAGGATGAACCCGCACAGGAGATCCGGACTGAAACCACGGAGGAATCATAAGATGAAGCACAGCTATTATACCTATATCATCTTTATGGCACTGGTCACTTACCTGATCCGCGTGCTTCCCCTGACATTGCTGCGAAAGCCCATCACCAACAGGTTCTTCCGCTCATTCCTTTACTATGTGCCTTATGTAACACTGGCGGTCATGACTTTTCCTGCCATCCTGACTTCCACTTCCAGTCTGCTTTACGGCGGTGCCGCCTTCATAGTCGGTATCATCCTTGCCTGGTTCAGCGGCAACCTGTTTGTTGTGGAAGTCGGCTGCTGTGTCGTTGTACTGCTGATGAACACCCTGATCCATTGAATCCGGACACCTGAGATCTTTGGCCTGCAGGCTCCATGCCTGCAGGTTTTTTGTGACCCGCATTGAGGAAAAGCGACGTACGCTTGCGTACGAAGATTTGACGAATGCGTTCAATCCCGGAATGCGGCTTTATGCCGCTTCCGGTGATTGTGCCCTGCCTTCACTTCACCGCTTCTTCTGTCCTGCCGCGCTTACAGCAGCGGCGCCAGGATCCTCAGCGCGGACATCACAAACTCCGTGATCACATTGTGTCTGCAGTCTTCCAGCGCCTTCTCTTCCGAGACTGCAAACGTCTTCCGGAAATCGTTCCGAATATCCCTGATCTTTTCACTGCCGTAAATGTAGGTTCCGTTTTCAAAGTGGTGATACAGGCTCCGGTAATCCAGGTTGATGGTTCCGACAACCGCAGTTCTGTCGTCCGAAAGAAAAACTTTTGAATGGACAAATCCCGGCTTGTATTCAAAGATACGTACTCCGCCTTTGATCAGCGACTTGTAATATGATCTGGTGATCTGCCAGATCAGCCATTTATCGGGGATGCCCGGTGTAACGATACGCACATCCACTCCTCGTTTGGCCGTCAGGATGAGTGCATTGATCATCTCGGTGTCTATGATCAGATAAGGAGTATAAATATAACAGTAATCATTGGACTGGTCCAGTATGTTCATATAGATGTTCTGGGCCGTGATCTCATCATCGAGCGGTGTTTCGCCGTAGGGGGCAATAAATCCGTCAGATCCTGTATCCGGGGCAGGCTCCGGGATCACATGGAACTCTTCGAAGTCCCGGTCAGTATCTCTGAGCGCGTTCCAATGCGCGAGGAACATGAGCGTAAAGGACCATACTGCCTCTCCCTTTATCCGGATCACATTGTCCTTCCAGTGTCCGAACTTTTCCACCTTATTGATGTACTCATCCGCCAGGTTGATCCCGCCGGAAAAAGCAGTTTCTCCGTCTATGACCATTATTTTACGATGATCCCGATGATTGGCGATCACGCCGATGATCGGATTGATCCGGTTGAAGGGAATGCACTGAATACCTTTTCCTTCAAGTTTACGGGCATAGCTTGCGGGCAGGGTAAAAAATGATCCGAGGTCGTCGTAAAGGACCCGGATATCCAGGCCTTCCGCAGCCTTCTGTTCCAGGACCTCCAGCATGGAATCCCACAGCTCACCCTTTTCAATGATAAAGTACTCAAGAAAGATGAATTTTTTCGCCTTCCTCATCTCCTCGAGCATCACCGGGAATCCGATGTCTCCCAATTCATAATAATCGAAGCCGGTATTGCGGTAAAACGGATATCCTGCTGCCCTGGAGATATAGTTGAACTGTCCTTTCAGATCCGGGATCTCCCTGCCCATTTCCTCAAGCAGGGCTTCGTCCTGCTTAAAATGTGCAGCTGCCTCTCCCGTCTTCCATACGATCCTGTGGAATGTCGGCGAAGATATTTTGTTTGCGCCGAGCAGCAGGTAGATCGCGGTGCCGGGTACCGGTGCCAGCATGATCAGCATGATCCAGATCATATCCGAAGAAAGATGCCGGCTGTTTTTAATGATAAATAAAACAACAAGCAGGCTCAGTACCCTGAGGACAGCTTCGATCCACGCCGCCTGTTCCTGAAACTTATGGAATATCAGCAGAAGAATGCCTATCTCCAGAATGATCATGATGATCATGAACGTCAGTCTGCTGAACAGAGCTTTCAGTATTTTCATCAGTGCAAATCCTCCGGTCTGCTGCCTCTTCTCATTGCATGTTCTGCAGCCCGCTTCATTAGAGGCTGTTTTATGCCGCAGACGATCATTTTTTAGAGTATACCATATTATCGGGAAAAAACGAACTCCGGAAGGCTGTCCTGTTCCTGTCCGCTGCTTGGCAAATAAAAGAGCAGCGGCATGCCTTAAGCATGCTGCTGCTCGTGATTCCTGCTGTTAAACCGGTTTTGCAGTATCAGGTCACACTGCGGCCTTTTTCTCCGACGTAGATCCTTCCGATATCCTCGATGTTCCAGTTGCCCGCAGAAAGAACGCTGACGACCTTTTCATCCGGCCTCACATTTACTTTGCCCGCAAGCAGCGCCGCGATACCGACGCACGCAGAGGGTTCCGCGACCAGTTTCGCACGGTTTGCTACAACACGGACTGCCTTTACGATGTCTTCTTCTTCCACGGTAACGATCTCATCCACATACTTTTCGATGACGGAGAAATTGATCTCGCTTGCCCTGCGGCAGCTTAGACCGTCAGCAACCGTTGCGAGCGGCTCCACTCCGACACATTTACCTTCCTTGCGGCTCTCGTAGTATGCTGCGCTTGCCGCTGCCTGTACACCGATCACACGGACCTTCGGATTAGATTCTTTAATGGCGGTTGCCACGCCGGAGATCAGTCCGCCGCCGCCGATCGGCACCAGGATCGTATCCATATCCGGCAGATCTTCAAGCGCTTCCAGAGCAAGTGTTCCCTGACCAGCCATGACCATCGGATCCTCGTAAGGATGTACGATCACATAGTTGTGTTCTTTCACCAGTTCGGCGATCTTTGCCCAGCGGGCATCATAGGTACGCTCCCAGAGTACGACTTCCGCGCCCATGGCACGGGCATTGTCGATCTTGATCTGCGGCGCATCTTCGGGGATCACCACGACCACAGGGCAGTGCAACAGCTGTCCCGCAAAAGCACATGCCTGGGCATGATTGCCTGACGAGCTGGTGATGATGCCTCTCTGACGCTCTTCCTCACTGAGCGAAAGTATCTTGTTAAGCGCGCCGCGCAGCTTGAAAGCGCCGACATACTGCAGCATCTCCGGCTTCAGATAGATCCTGCATCCGACTTCATCATTCATCGCCGTCTGATCAAGCAGAGGCGTACGTCGGATATAAGGAGTGATGCGTTCGCGGGCTTCCTGGATGTCTTTTAAAGTGATCACCGTTTCATACATAGTATTCATGTTCCTTTCACAGCTTTCAGGTGTCTGCAGACAGCCGCGGATGTTGTGTCCTGTCTGCAGTTTCATGCATTTTAATTATAGCACAGCCATGCCGTACGGTATATTTCCGATTCTTATAGTAAGTTTATAATAAATGTATATACCGTTATCCGGCTTCATAGTTTTTTCACAGGCAGCCGCGGATCATGCTCCATGCTTCTGTGAGCCGTTCCACGGACCAGGCAGCATTGGCGGGGCTCGTGGACGGAAGCTTTACCGGCTTTATGCCCGTGACCGGAAAGATATATTTCATATACAGGTCATAGGACTTTGTCCCGTTACAGAAGATCTGCCGTATATCCGCAGCCTGCAGTATCGGTGAAAGATCATTGGGCGTCACATCGGTGATACTGGCATCGGAAGCGCCTGTGATCTCGCAGGAAGCGATCGTGTCCCAGACGGCTATGTGAGAGCGGTGCAGCATCAGGCTCTTTTCCTCTGTTGTCTGCGGTATGAACACCCCCGTTTCCGGCACCTGTCCGCCGCCCGTTCCGTCCCACTGCAGCACATTGGCCATAACCTTCCAGAACCGGTTCTGCGGGTGCCCGTAAAAGAACCCGGCCGTCCTGGATCTGGGTGACGGAAAAGAGCCGAGTATCAGTACCCGGCTCTCATTGTCATATAAAGCTGGTATCGGATGGCAGATCATTACATCTTGAACCGATAACCAACACCCCAGATCGTTTCAATATACTGGGGTTTTGCTGTATTATATTCGATCTTTTCTCTGATTTTTTTAATATGTACGGTTACAGTAGCAATATCTCCAACCGAATCCATATCCCATACTTCACGGAAGATCTCTTCCTTGGTAAAAACACGGTTCGGGTGTTCCGCAAGAAATGTCAGAAGGTCGAATTCCTTGGTCGTGAACTGCTTCTCAACACCGTCGACCCATACACGTCTTGCCGTCTTGTCGATCTTAAGGCCGCGGATCTCGATCTCATTGCCACGGCTCTCGGAACCTGTCAGTCTCTCATAACGGCTCAGATGCGCTTTGACTCTTGCCACAAGCTCCGAAGGGGAAAACGGTTTGGTGATATAATCATCCGCACCGAGTCCGAGACCGCGGATCTTGTCGATATCTTCCTTCTTGGCCGTGACCATAAGGATCGGTGTATCCTTGACTTCACGGACACGTTTCAGGATCTCGAAACCGTCCGTTCCCGGGAGCATGATGTCGAGAAGGATCAGATTGTAGTCATTTTCCAATGCTTCCGCCAGGCCTTCCGTGCCATCGTTTTTCATGGTCACTTCAAACCCTGACAGTTCCAGATAGTCTTTCTCCAGTTCCGCGATACTTACTTCATCTTCAATGATCAGAATACGTTTAGCCATGATAACCCGCCTCAATATACTTTCTCAGAATAAAATGAACTGACAGACCCTGTCCTTCTTCACAGGATGCCCATATCCTTCCGCCATGATCCTCTACGATCTTTTTTACGATGCTGAGTCCGATGCCGCTGCCGCCCTGTGCCGAGTTCCGGCTGGCATCCGTCCGGTAGAACCGTTCAAAGATCATAGTCAGATCCTTCTTTGCCACGCCCTTGCCGTTATCCGTCAGATCACACTGCACGAAATCACCGATATCCGTGATCTCCATTGTGATGATCTTCGGGTCTTTGGCCATGTACTTTACAGAATTGCCGACAATGTTGTTAATAACTTTATGCAGCTGCTCGGGATCCGCGATGACCTCCACGTCCGCGCCGACGCCGCAGTGATAATCAAAGCGGATACCCTTGCCCTCCATATCCAGGAGGATATCGTCCGCGCAGTCGTCGAAATAATCCTTGACGACAAGCTTGGTGAAATTGTAGGGTATACGGTTGGTGTCGATCTTGGAGTAAAAAGTCAGTTCCTCGATCAGGCCTGTCATTTCAACCGACTTGTTGTAGATCGTCCTGACATACTTGTCCTGCATCTCCGGCGTCTTTGCAACGCCGTCAAGGATGCCTTCGGCATATCCGCGGATCGTTGTGATCGGTGTCTTCAGGTCATGCGCGATATTGCTGATCAGTTCCTTGGACTCGCGGTCCGAGACCAGCTTTTCTTCCTGAGACTCCTTCAGCCGGATCCTCATATCTTCAAAGTCCGCCGTCAGTTCACCGATCTCGTCGTCCGTATCTACATCCAGTGTAAACTCCAGATTGCCGTTTTTGATATGCTCCGTTGCCTTGCGCAGCTTTTCCAGCGGCCTTACAATGGAAGAATAGATCCATGAAAGCATCGCCAGACCCGTGGCAAGCATAATAAATATATTGGCTTCATAAGTGATCCTGCCGTTGATCACAAGAAACAACAGCAGGATCGGAACAATCGTTGATATTAAGATAGCTATGGCGATCCTGGTAAAAAGCTTCATGCAGATATGACCTTAGCTTTCCGGCTTCCGGTATCAGAAGTCAAACTTGCCCTCGAAATAAGCCGGCAGGTCGGCGATCTTCACCCTCTCCTGCTCCATGCTGTCACGATGGCGGATCGTTACGGC
>JAFPHE010000014.1 GCA_017388745.1 Lachnospiraceae bacterium
CTGGGATCAGGCAATAAGGAAAACGCCTCCAGAGGCGCCGCGCAGCTGATCTCTTTAAGCGCGCTGCTCGGTCTTTTCATCATGGCGGTGAGCATCATTTTCCGCCGTTTGATCCTTGGTTTTTTCTTCGGTTCGATCACGGAAGAAGTCATGGAAGCCGCTCTGCTTTACTTCCTGATCACGGCTCTTTCGTTTCCTTTCCTTGCCGCGTATAACGCCGGCGCCGCGATCTTCCGGTCAGCCGGCAACAGCGCCATATCCATGCGCGTAAGTATGTTCATGAACATCTTTAACGTAGCGGGCAATGCTGTCTGCGTCTTTATGCTTCATATGGGCGTGGCAGGCGTTGCAATACCGACACTGATCGCCCGCGCCCTCGGTGCTGCGATCATACTGTATCTCGCTTCATCTCCCGGGGCAGGCATGCATATCCGGCCGGCGGATACCGTCCGTCTGGATCCTGCCACTGTGAAGCGCATCCTGAATATCGGCATCCCTTCAGGGATCGAAAACAGCCTCTTTCAGCTCGGCCGTGTCACTGTCGTCAGCATGATCTCCACCTTCGGCACGATCCATATCGCTGCCAATGCTGTCGCAAACAATCTCGACCAGGTCGGTATTATCGTAGGCATGTCCATGGGGCTTGCCATGATCACTGTCATCGGCCGCGCTGTCGGTGCACAGGATGAACGGCAGGTCCGCATGTACATGAAAAAACTGCTTATCTGGACCTATATCGGTCAGAACACTGTCGAACTGCTGATCCTCATCCTGATGCCGCAGCTTCTGAAGCTTTATTCCCTTTCACCGGAGACCTCTTCACTTACGACCACGCTCGTCCGGATTCATCTCCTGAACGGCATCTTCCTGTGGCCGACGGCGTTTACCCTACCCAACGCGCTGCGTGCAGCCAATGATATCCGTTATACGATGACTGTCTCTGTGCTTTCCATGCTGATTTGGCGGATCGGCTTTTCCTATATTCTCTGCATACGTATGGGGATGGGAGCTGTCGGCGTCTGGGTCGCAATGATCATCGACTGGATCTGCCGCTTCATCTGCTTTGTCTGGCGCTGGCGGAGCGGCCGGTGGAAGCGTCACTGCGGACTGGATACCGTTTCCGAAGCCGCCGCCGACAGGGGCAATGCCGGCTGACCCGGGTCCTGCAGCCTTGCAGCCGATATACTTCAGCATACAAAAATGCCGTGAAAGCGTATAAGCTTCACGGCATTTTCTCTATGATCCTTCAGATCAGTTTCCGAATTCTTTCGTTCCGTTGACTCTCCATACACGGATATTGAGCTCTGTGATCCCGGTCCCGCAGTACGGACAGGTCTTCCGGCCAAGCATCTTGATCGGCGCGCCGCAGTTCGGGCAGTTAAGGCCTACTGCAGTCTGTGTCGGCGGAAGCTGGCTGACATCCTGAACATAGGCAAGATCCGTCTCGTACTTGCGTTCTATCCAGTTCCCCGATTCGTTCCTGTATCCCGCGGAAGTCTGACAGATGATAAAGCAGGTGCCCTCATTGCTGTTGTTGCGGTAGTCCGCGATCTCCGTCTCATGGAGTTCGATCTCTTCGGGATCGTCATGCATGTCCCGGATGCACTTACGGACAGCCTGCCGGACTTTTTCTCTGTATTCCTGCCAGTTGAACGCAGGAAAGTCCTTCTGAATCTGAGGCAGCAGGATCTTTGTAAGTGAAGCCAGGCTCTTGGGAGAAGCGTCTGCGTCGATCTTCGCCTGCTTCAGCCCGTCGATGATGTCTTCTTTACCGAAGATCTGCTTGCTGAGCTTGCGGACCCGCCACCGCGCATATCCGAAACCTCCTACGATGAAAGCCATAAATATCAGTATGATGATGGAATTGATATTCAGTGCCATAACTACCTCTGAAATCCTCCGGGATAAAAACAAGTCCTGTGCCGGGCTGTGATGATCAGCCCTTTGATTCCTGCTGCTTCACGATCTTCACGATCCGGCTGGTTCCGAGACGTTCCGCTCCGAGCCGCAGAAACTCTTCCGCATCTTCAATGGAAGAGATGCCGCCTGCCGCCTTCATCTTCACGCCTTCGCCGATATGCTGTGCAAAGAGCCTGATATCGTCAAAAGTCGCTCCGGCCTTGGAAAAACCGGTGGATGTCTTGATATAGTCTGCTCCGGCCCTCGTGACGCAGCCGCAGAGAGCGGTCTTTTCTTCATCCGTAAGCAGGCAGGTCTCGATGATGACCTTCAGGATATGATCCCCGCAGGCCTCTTTAATCGTACGGATCTCCTCCTCGACCAGATCAAAACGTCCCTCGCGTACCCAGCCGAGATTGACGACCATGTCGATCTCATCCGC
>JAFPHE010000097.1 GCA_017388745.1 Lachnospiraceae bacterium
ATGGAGATGCGCTTGCCGGTGCCGTTCCAGCCGGTGTTCACGAGGTACGCTTTCGCGCCGCTCTTTTCCATGCGCTTGACGAGTTCCTGTGCGTACTTGGTCGGATGCAGTTCGAGGAACGCCTGACCGAAGCAAGCGGAGAAGGTCGGGGTCGGCTCGATGATGCCGCGCTCTGTGCCTGCGAGCTTGGCGGTGAAGCCGGACAGGAAGTAGTACTGTGTCTGCTCCGGTGTCAGGATGGAGACCGGGGGCAGGACGCCGAACGCATCCGCGCTCAGGAAGATAACGTTCTCTGCAGCAGGGCCGGCGGACTTGTCGCGGACCTTCAGAACGATGTTGTTGATGTGATTGATCGGGTAGCTGACGCGGGTGTTCTCTGTGACGCTCTTGTCAGCGAAATCGATCTTGCCGTTCTCGTCGACGGTGACGTTCTCGAGCAGTGCGTCGCGCTTGATCGCCCCATAGATGTCGGGCTCAGCCTCTTTGTCCAGGTTGATGACCTTCGCGTAGCAGCCGCCCTCGAAGTTGAAGACGCCCTCATCGTCCCAGCCGTGCTCGTCGTCGCCGATCAGCAGTCTCTTCGGATCGGTGGACAGGGTGGTCTTGCCGGTGCCGGACAGACCGAAGAAGATCGCGGTGTTCTCGCCGTTCATGTCCGTATTGGCGGAGCAGTGCATCGAAGCGATGCCCTGCAGCGGCAGGTAGTAGTTCATCATGGAGAACATACCCTTCTTCATCTCGCCGCCGTACCATGTGTTCAGGATGACCTGCTCACGGCTGGAGATGTTGAAGATCGCGCCTGTCTCGGAATGCAGACCCAGCTCTTTGTAGTTATCGATCTTGGCCTTGCTGGCGTTGAAGACGACGAAGTTCGGCTCGAAGTTCTCGAGCTCTTCTTCTGTCGGCTGGATGAACATGTTCTTGATGAAGTGTGCCTGCCAGGCAACTTCCATGATGAAGCGGATCGCCATGCGGGTCTCTTTGTTCGCGCCGCAGAAGCAGTCCATGACGAACAGTCTCTTGCCGGACAGCTGATCGGTCGCCATCTTTCTCAGTTCCTTCCACGCCTCTTCACTGCACGGATGGTTGTCGTTCGGATACTCGGGCGTTGTCCACCAGACCGTGTCCTTGGAGTTCTCGTCCATAACGATGAACTTATCTTTGGGGGAGCGGCCTGTGTAGATGCCGGTCATGACGTTGACTGCGTCCAGTTCGGTGAGCTGACCCTTGTCATAGCCGGTCAGTTCGGGTTTCATCTCCTCTTCAAAGAAAAACTCGAAAGACGGGTTGCGGATGATCTCGGTCGCACCGGTGATACCGTACTGAGTAAGATCGATATTTGCCATGTTTATATCTCCTCTTTACTAATTAAGTAATATTGACTGGTTATTGCCGCGGAATCGCCATGTCTGCCGTTCCGCAGTCCGTGATGAAAGAGCCGATTCCATCCCATTATCATCACGTTCGTCATTATACCACAAAACGGCGGGTTGTTCCTCTGCAATCGCATTGTTTTTTCCCCGCCGCCGTTGTGCTTTTATTCCTGTACTGGATTTGTCAGCGCTGCCGGTTCCTTCCCGTTAGTGCTGGCGGCTCCTTCTGCGGGCAATGCCCATGCCGGCAAGCACGGTGAGTGAAGCCGCTGCGATCAGCAGCATGAGACCTGCATGGCTGTCGTCCCCGGTTTTCACCGGTTTTCCGGAATCGCCATCCTTATATGCCAGCAGATACGTCGAGAACCGGTCGGACGACCCGACGACCGTGGTGTCCGTGCCGCTGCCCACCTCGCTGACCGCGCCGTCGTGGACGCGGAGCAGATGGAACGTGCGGGTCACATCCTGATCGTAGTTCTGCACATCAGCAGGAACTTTTACCGCAAACTGCACCGGCACCGGGATCTCGTGAAGTTCCTCGGGTTCGCCGATCCCCACCGTCTTGAACAACCGCAGATCGAGGTACGCCCCGGCCGTAAGACCTTCCTTCTCCAGGTACGCACGCAGCGCTTCCTTGTCTTTGGCGGGGACGCCGTCCTCTTCAAGAAGCGCCATCTCCAGCTGGACAAGGATGTCCGCACCGCCGTTCAGATCCGTCTGGTCCTCCTCTGTGAGGAGCGATTCCGCGGCCTCTTCCAGATTGCGCGCTTCGCCCAGAATCCCGGTCGCCTTCGTCTCTGTGCTCAGCACACCCTCCTTGTCACTGACGATGACCTCGCATTCCAGGTACTTGCTGTTCCATTCGCTTTTCTTTGTGTAATCCACCGCGATGTCGATGGTGCCGCGTCCCGGACTGAGGGCACGGAGTGTACCGGTAGAGTAGTCCACGTCCGCGATCTCCGTGTCGTCAGTGCTAAAACCAACCAATGCGAATGCCGACGGCGCATCGATCTTGACCTTCACCTGCGCATAGTCACCAACTTTCATATAAATCGGGGACTTAACGACCGAGACCGACTTGAAGTCTTTCCTCTTGTCGATCACGTGCACGGTGTATGACTTCGTCGTGCCGGCCGGCAGGATCGCGGTGATCTTCGTGGTGCCGAGCTTCAGCGGCACAACAGACCCGTCTTCATCGACGCGCGCGATGGACGGGTCGGCGGATTTCCACCGGACGCGCTGGTCCTGCGCGTCGAATGGCGTCACTGTATACTGGTTCTGCGAATAGCCGTCGGCCAGCGGGATATACAGTTCATCGCGAAGGAAGTAAATGTTGTCGGCTTTCGTCGCCTTCTTTTCATCCACAAATTTCGCCGTAAAGACCAGATCCTTGTTGACCCGCGCCTCGTCTATGCTCTTGCCGTCTTCGGTGAACCACCCGAGGAAAATGTACCCTTTCTTCTCCGGGTCCGGCAGATCGCAGTAGACCGAACTGCCAGAGCGGTAGCAAAATACCACGGGATGCTGATCGTTGACGTCCTGCTTGAACGAGACTTTGTGCGAGTAATCGCGCAGCCTGCTTATGTTTTTATCAAACCAGTCGATCCGCTTCAGGATCCACTGACGGAGCGATTCCACGGCCGCCTTGTAAACGAGCGGATTCCCGTTATCATCCTCCCAGCCGTACTTCTCCTGATCATACGCCTGCGAAGTCTTGACCTCGTTGTAGTACTGGTCCAGCAGACCGCCCTTCTTCGTGATGCGGAGAAGCGCCTCCTTGAACGCCGGCCACTTCGCCTGGATGCGTTCGCACATATTGCCTTTGCTGGTGTCGGTCAGCAGCGCCGTCATCCACTCTGTCTCGGTGGTGAAGTAGCCGTCAAAGCCGGTGGGATCGTCACTGTAATCCCACGCGTAGTCGAAATCCCACAGCGGGCCCCAGAAGATCTTGCCGGGCTCGCCGTCCTTGTCGCGCGTTTTGTAAATATACGTGCTGCCCGTGTTGTAGGCATCCGCGTTCATCGAAACTTCATGGAAGAGCCAGTACAGCGCCGCCGAATCCAGATCGAAATAGTCTCTGTAATCGAGCTTGCGGTAACCGGAAGGCGCATTCTTGTCCTTCGTTTCCCCTTCATGCAGAGCATCCTCCGCTTCCTGGATGTAGCCCCTGATGTACGCCTTCTGCGCCTCGGTGCCTCTTTCATCCTCGTCATCGGTCGGCTCGAAGCTCGGCGTCACATTCTGCAGCGCCATGCCTTTTTCCGTGCTGAAGGTCGCCTCTGTCCCGGCATCCTGCATGAACTGGATGAAGTAACCGCCGGTGATCGCAGGTGCTTCGTTGTCGTCCAGCGATAATTCATCGATCTCGACACGGTTGTCGTCAACGCGCATCGTCTCGCACAGCAGGTACGTGCCGTAGTATTCGCCTTCCATGAACACGTCGACCGGATAGCCGGACGGGGTGAACGCCATGCCGAGTTCTTTGCCGAGCCAGTACGTGATCCGGTTTCTCATCAGCGACGGATCGTACGCATTGGCGATCAGCGCCCAGTGCTTGTTCTTGCCCATGCCGAGGATCTTCGCCTTCTTGTCGAGCTTGATCTTGTAGGGCTTTTTGTCGGCCCACCAACTCGTATTGCCGCGGCCGCGGATGTCCAGGGACAGTCCCTCCACACTCTCCAGCACCGCATCGCTGTCGACGTAGCTGAAGCCCTCAGGCACGATGATGTCCATGGTGCCTTTGCAGTGGTAGCTGTGGTCCTCGCTGTTGTTCATCTTCTTAACTTCTGCCTTGCCGCCGTCGATGTGCAGATAGACGGTCGGCAGGGTCATCTGGAAATCTTTCGGAGAATCGCCGTTCGCCTTGGCTGCGCCCGCTCCCTTCGTGGCTTTGATCTGCGGCGGTTTCACCTCTTCCGCAGGTGCATCTTCGTCCACGCTCTCCGGGGATGGGGCGGGCTGCGCTTCCTCTACCTCGGTCGCACTGCCGTCCGGCATCTGCGATTCCTCTTCAGGCTCCTCCGCATCGCCGCCGTTGCCGGGCTCGCCCTCTTCAGCGACGCCTGCTTCGAAATCGGCGTCTTCCACATCGCTACCGGTGTCCGTCCCGGCTGCCCCGCCTTGCTCCTCCGTGCCAGCTGCATCGCCGCTCTCTGCACCGTCATGCATCTCCACGACGGCCTGGTCTGTATCCTGCTGGCCTGCCGGCGTATCCTGCGCAGCAAAAGTAGCCCCTGTCTGCATCGTCAGGGCCATGATGACCGCGAGGAAGATCGTCAGGCGTTTCGAAAAACCAACTCTTCTCATATCGTAGTCTCCTTCATTCGGACGACGGTTTTCTCCATCTTACCATTTCTCTGCAAAAAGTGCGACTCAAGTCCATTTTTCCGCGCAGAAATCGGCTCGCATCTGCCATATTCTGCGCAACAATCCGCTTGTGAAATGACACCCGCGACTTTATAATGAAACCAGCGGAATTATCTTACATTTTCAATGGAATGATAAGGAGGGAAAAATGAAAAAGTACTTACGAATCCTGCTTCCTCTGATGATCCTTGTGGTATTCGCCGCCATCGGGACAAGCAGCACATTTGCGTCTACAGCAGTCGGGACAAACAGTGGCGTGACTGTTAGTACAACAACTGTGCCGGTAAAGACCTTGAGCGACTCTGCTATTTCAAAGCCTGCATATAGTCAGAATCTGAATGCCGGGTACACTCAGTTCATTGTATATCCCGTCAAGGCGACTGCAACAGGTAAGATGTACATCGATTTAAAGGCACCGGATACCAACTTAGATACTGTCTATATTGGGCTGGGCAAATTGAGCGGCACGGATTTTACATATTATAGTTTCAGTTCTTGTACTCCAGAGTCGCCAAAGACCGGTGAAGGTTGCTTCGATGTCGTCAAGGGCAAAACTTATTATGTTGGAGTGAAAGGGTATTCCCGCACTCCTCTCGACCAGGCGCAAGTAAGAGCGTACATCGTTCCATATACCAATAACCGGGTTCTTAAGGCACAGAGCAAATATCTTATCTCTTCAACTGTAAAAGGGACTTCCAACAGTGACTATACGAAAACTGCTCTGTACTATAAGGTTACACCAACCAAAACGGGCGTTATGACCGTGACACTCAAGAGCTACGGCTCCTCCTATGGTTCCTCTGGAAGTATCACGCTTTACAGTTCGGGAAAGAAACTCCGTTCGGAAAAGCTGACCTATGATTCTTCGAGCAAGGCTTATAAAGTACGCTTCGGCGTAAAGAAGGGCGTCACATACTACATTAAAGCGACCGACGTCTATGGCACCTCCAGTGGCTGCTATAAATACGGTATCAAATACTCTGTCGCTGCCGCTACAGACCGCAGCCTCTCCAAGAAATCCAGTGCCAAGACACTCGTGAGAAAGGCAACGTCCACACCCACACTGTTCACAGCAAACGGCAAGACAGAAACAGACTGGTATAAGTTCAAGGTCACATCCAAAAGAAAGACGGTCGTCACAGTTGATGCGTCCGAAATGAGAGGATCGAGCGATCAGAAACTCACCATCACCTTCTACAAAGGATCCACGAAGGTTGATAGTACCGTCTTATACCCAGGAAACTCCGGTAAATTTACCCTGACTTACGGCACGACTTACGGGAAGGCAAATGCAGGCACCTACTATGTCAAGGTGACCAAGACAGCAAAACTCAGCGGCAAGTATAGAATCAAATATGTGATCTAGCCGATTAAGAGTTCTGTAATTAACTACTTAAAGAGAAGATGAGGCGGGGCAACCCACCTCATCTTTTTATAACAAAAACGAACGAGCAGGCAGGCTGCTCGTTCGCAAAACGCTTTGGTTATCCGGCGCTTTTACTTTTTGACCTTCACGCTCTTCACCACGCTCCAGGCCGAGTAGTATTTCGTTCCGCTCACGGTTTTGTAAGTGCGGACTCTCACGTAATAGGTCTTGCCCTTCGTGAGGCTGCTGATCACCTTTGAAACAGTGCTGTTCCTGGTGACAGTTGCCGTCTTGTTGCCGCTGGCAAATGTCTTCGACTTGCTGTACTGGATCTCATAGCCCGTCGCCTTGGTGTTCTTGCCCCACTTGACGGTCATCTTGCCCGCCGCCGAACTGGTCAGTGAGGAGATCGCAGGCCTGGACACTCTGTAGAATGTCTTGGACTTGCTGAGCGTGCTCTTGCCGCTGGCGGCGTACGCCACGATCTTGTACGTGTACTTCGTGCCGTTGGTGTTCGCAGCGGTATCCGTGTACGAGACCGTGCTGCCGCTGGTGATCTTCTTGATCTGCTTGCCGTTGCGGTAGACATAGTACCCGGTCGCGCCGGTGACCTTCTTCCAGGTGACCTTGGTCCCCTTCGCGAGGTTGGTGACCGTCACAGACGACGTGGCTGCCGGGACGACCTTGACGGAGACCGTCTTTTCTCCGGTATAAAGCCCCTTTCCTTTGATGACGGCTTTGTATGTGCCGACCTTGACCGGTGCAGTCACCACCGTGCCGGCGCTGTTCTTGTAAGTGACTGTGTAGTCTGTTCCATTCGTCAGAGTTTTTGTCTCTTTAAACGCCGTGAATTTAACGGTCGGCTTCGGGGTAAGGGCCTTGCCGGTGTAGGTCAGTGTCGGAATCGTGACAGTTGTGGTGCTGTTTTCGGTGTCTGTCAGATCACCGACAACCTTGTAGGTATATCCTTCAAGCCAGCCAATGTAATCGCCAAGCCCCCAGATCGCCAGAATGTGCCCCTCTCCGATATTCGAGGCCCCCATCATGTACCCTGCGCCATAGTCTTTGCCATACGTCAGAACTTTCTCAACACCATTCTTGGTGATCGCCACCTTTTCTCCATGACTCACATCTCCCGAGCCGCTCTTTTGGAACTTGACGACCGGTACGCTCACCGTCACTTTTGCCGCACTCATCGGCACTACTGCAGTACCCGTGTATTCCCCGATGAAGGTGACCGTCGCCGTCTGATCGGCGGATTCTACATCATATGCAATCGTGTAGTCTGTTCCCGGTTTGAGCATGACCGACGGATCCTCTTTGAGGAAAACGCCCATATTTGCTTGCAGGAATGATTCATTGAAGCCCTGATCGTACAGATACGTTCTGTCTGCCAGATCTTTATAGTTCGCACTGCCCGGCACGCCATACCCGACATATACGTCTTCTCTGCTGAGCGTTGTTTTTTCGATCGTAATGTCGTCCAGCAGTCCGGTGATCAGAACCGTTGTTCCGCAGTCAAAGAATTCAAACGAAAGTTCATCTGCCATATATGTTTTGCCATTGCAGGTGATGGTCATATCATCGGTGAAGTGATAGCCCTCTTCAGCCGACAGCTGAATCGAGTATCTATAGGTGGATCCGGGCGTTGGGATCGACTCCTCGTCGATCGTTTCAAAGCCAACAAAGAAATCGTCTTCATCCTGCAGGCTGGTCCACTTTTCGCTCTGGACGAACGCCTTGTTCTCGTCATCTGTTTTGGGGTCTTCACTGAAGACGACCGGGCCGCCTTTCGAAAGCGTGGAATCGATGCCGGTAAGTTCGATGCTCTGGATCGCTTCGCCTTCCGGATAGCGGTATTGCGTTTCTCCCCTGCCGACTTTCTGGCCCTCTTCATCGTAGGCAAAAACAGTGAAGTAGTAATACTTTGTATTCGTCGATTCCTCATTGATGATGCCGCTGATATCAAAGGATGGCGCTGTCAGTTCCCCGGATTCTTCCGCCAGATCAGAGGTGGAATCGAAATAGACAACCTTGTAAGTCGCCGCGCCTTCTACAGCATCCCACTGCAGTGTTTTGTCTGTGACGCGGAAGTTTTTGATATCCTGCACGAACGGCACTGCCTCGGACGTATACTTATAATTCTGCGACCATTCTGCAATCACCATGTCTTCATCGCGGGCATCCGTCGCGGTCAGCATGACGTAGAACGTCCCCAGATTCTCCATGTATCCGGCGGTCAGCTGATTG
The DNA here is from genome assembly GCA_017388745.1 of Lachnospiraceae bacterium. Lineage (GTDB taxonomy): Bacteria > Bacillota > Clostridia > Lachnospirales > Lachnospiraceae > Avilachnospira. Next base: position 8,356 of record JAFPHE010000097.1, read on the forward strand.
TCGATGACGCGGTTGATATCGATCATCTGGCTGCCGTATGCCGGCATCGACATCGTGGGCTCCTCGGACAATCCGCCGTTCCTCCATGTCACGTACAGATTGTAGCCGCCCGCTCCTTCTACACTGTGCCAGGTCAGCATGCCGCCCTCATCGATCGAGGCATCCAATGGCTGGATGGTCATGGGTTCATACGCATACGTCCCTGTCCACGTGGACAGTGTCTGGACGTCATACCCGTATTCATCTTTTTCGATCGCATAGACGGTGACAGGCCAGGTGTTTTCTCCCTCCGGCAGATAGAAGCCTGCGGCAGACGCTTTGTCGATCAGCAGCTGCAGATCGGCCGGCTGATCGTCAAAATCAAAGTCTTCGGAATACCCATCTTCGGGATCACCGACGACCACCCTGTAACTATTCGCGCCAATCACTTGGCTCCAAGTGAGTTCACCGTCATCCTCAATCCACGCCTTCAGTTTCCTGGCTCCACCGTATACAAGCTCATAAGATCCATTCCCGATTTCCACGGAATTATTATTGAATGCTTTGACTTCCACGGTGATCGTTTCGCCAACTTCAATCCAGCCAATGGTATCGGTCAGATCCTGCACGCTGCCTTGCGGTGCTGTGGATTCTTCAGAGTCCCAGCCGTAAATGGATAGCTTATAGGTGAATGCGCCAGGCACTTCATCCCAGGAAAGGATACCCGTCTCTTCGTCATAAGCGATTCCTGTGATATCCACATCCATCAGGTCGCCGTACGTGACGCCGGACGTATACGCATATTCACTCGTATGATACCGTTCCAGCGGTCTGCCCATCGCATCCTTGGCGACCAGTGTGATCTCGTGCTCCGTCCGATCCTTGATGCTCTCGTAAATGTTTCCTGTCCGAAGCCACAGATCAATGGTTTCGTTCAGAGGAATTTCAATCGTCGACTTAGGATAATCTTTAGAACAGTAATCGATCGTCAGCGTATAATGATCGACCCCGGTGACAGGCGCCCAGCCAAGATTGCCGTTACCGTCAATCGAAGCAGGCAGTTCTGTAACTTCCCAAGAACTGTATGTCGTGTCCCAGGAACCAGATCCGTAAATCGTTCCATCCCAGCCCTCTGCGGAGATGTTGATGGTCAGCGGCAGCCCCTCTTCGAGTTCATATGAATACTTCTCATTCAATTCAACGAATACATCAATCAGATCGAGTTCAGCGCTTTCCACGCGGTACTCACTATAGTCAGGCGTTAGGATTTCGGTGCCTGCCGCATCTGTGCCACTGACCGAATAGTAATAAACTTGGGCGCCTTCGACCGGATCCCAGGTGAGAATGCGGTTGCTGTCTTCCTGAAAGTTCGTGATCTCAACCTGCTCGACCGGTTTCATGTCGGTAGTGTAAGCATAGTCAATGGAACCTTTTGCCAGGGTTCTGTAGTTATCATCTTCCGCCTTGATAGTCAGCGTGACGGTGTAACTGCCCTCTTCGTTATACGCAAGCTCACCCCTTCTGATCATAGCGTCGATGATCTGGCCGATATTCTCTTCAGACCATTCCATCGTTTCGTCCGCCCAAAAATAGGTGCCGTGCTGGTCATTCACTGCAATATCGTACCCGGCAGCGCCTTCAAACGCATCCCAGACCAGATATCCGTCACTGAAAGAAGGTGTGATCGTGCCAATTTCGAACGGCTCGTAGGTGTACATGATGTAATCAGATCCATCAGTCTTGGCGATCGTGATTCTGTCACTCTCCGGATCGTCCGGATCAATGCGCGTATATGCCGTCACATAGATCGCGACCTCATCGCCTTTGCTGATCTTACCGTTTTCGCGCAGGCTCTCCAGCGCATCGGTCAGGTCCGCCTGCGGTTCTTCTATATACCAGGACTCGCTATGATTGGCATCATACTGGATCGTATAGGCATAGTCGCAGAGGGTATGTCCGTTGGGATCTTCATAATAAGCATCCCAGGAAAGGATTCTAGTATCTGCATTCCAGGTCAGCCCTGTGATCGTGCCGACCACGACCGGCTCAGCCGAAGATTCATAGGAGTATGTTACGGAGCTCTTTGCGATCGCCTGGCCGTCTTCATCGCACGCCGAAACGGTGATCGTATAGATGCCGTCTTCATTCTTCGTCAGCTCGTTGTTCATGATCAGGGCGTCGATCCAGCGGTCCAGTGCAAAGCAGTCCTGCTCTTTGTCGACCCACTCTCCAAAGGTCTCGTCACTCACCTGCGGATTCTTTACACTGACCAGATAATGATCGAA
>JAFPHE010000098.1 GCA_017388745.1 Lachnospiraceae bacterium
GCCGATGGTGCCGATGTTGCAGTGGGGTTTGCTTCTGTTAAATTTCTCCTTTGCCATTACAGCTTCCTCCTAGAACAAATTCTTTAGTAAGTAATAGTTTTTGTTTTCTGTGAACTGATGCTTGCTTCATTATAAGGGATATATCCTTATTTTTCAAGCTTAGCTTTCAACTGAAGTCCCTCTTGAAGCGGCTGATCTTTTATCTGCCCTTCTTGTCGTTCAGCACCTTCTCCTGAACGTTCTTCGGAACCTGCTCATAGTGATCGAAGAACATGGAGTAGTTGCCGCGTCCCTGTGTCTTCGAACGAAGGTCTGTCGAATAACCGAACATCTCTGCCAGCGGTACGTAAGATCTTACGATCTTGCCGCCGCCGAGGTCATCCATGCCCTCAATGCGGCCGCGGCGGGAGTTGATGTCGCCGATAACGTCGCCCATGTATTCCTCGGGCATCGTTACTTCGACCTTCATGATCGGCTCAAGCAGAACCGGGGCGCCCTTTGCCATAGCATCCTTCAGCGCAAGTGAACCTGCGATGTGGAATGCCATTTCAGAAGAGTCGACCTCGTGGTAGCTTCCGTCCCAGACATTGGCATGAATGCCGAGTACCGGGAATCCGCCGAGTGTTCCTGACTTCATAGCTTCCTGGATACCTTCATCGATCGCCGGGATATACTCCTTCGGGATCGCGCCGCCTACGACGGTGTTCTCGAACTTGTAGATCTCTTCGCCGTTGGCATCCATCGGCTCAAACTTAACCTTACAGTGTCCGTACTGACCCTTACCACCGGACTGCTTGATATACTTGGATTCGATATCAACAGGCTTGGTGATGGTCTCTTTGTACGCAACCTGCGGAGCACCGACATTTGCTTCGACGTTGAACTCACGCAGCAGTCTGTCGACGATGATCTCCAGATGGAGCTCGCCCATACCGCTGATGATGGTCTGGCCGGTCTCGGGATCGGTCTTTGCTCTGAAAGTCGGGTCCTCTTCTGCAAGCTTTGCAAGTGCCTCGCCCATTTTGCCCTGGGAAGCTTTGGTCTTCGGCTCGATCGCGACGTCGATGACCGGCTCCGGGAACTCCATGGACTCGAGGATGACAGGATGCTGATCGTCACAGATGGTATCACCTGTGCCGGTGAACTTGAAGCCTACGGCTGCAGCGATATCACCGGAGTAGCACTTGTCGATCTCCTGACGCTTGTTGGCATGCATCTGAAGGATACGGCCTACACGCTCTTTCTTATTCTTTGTAGCATTCAGTACATAGGAACCGGAGTTCACTGTACCGGAGTACACTCTGAAATATGCCAGCTTTCCTACGAACGGGTCGGTCATGATCTTGAATGCCAGAGCAGCAAACGGCTCCTCATCGGAGGAATGGCGTACTGCCGGGTTGCCCTCGAGATCGGTTCCTTCGATGGAAGGAATGTCTGTCGGTGCAGGCATGAAATCAATGATCGCATCCAGAAGCTTCTGGACACCCTTGTTTCTGTAAGCGGAACCGCAGCATACCGGAACAGCGGTGCATTCGCAGCAGCCCTTTCTCAGAGCAGCTTTCATCTGCTCCTCGGAAGGCTCCTCGCCGTCCAGGTACATCATGGTAAGATCGTCATCAAGCTCGCAGATCTTCTCGACCAGCTCTGAACGATACAGCTCCGCGTCGTCCTTCATGTCGTCCGGGATGTCAACGATGGAAACATCGTCGCCCTTCTCGTCATTGTAGATATACGCACGCATCTCGAACAGGTCGATGATGCCCTTGAAAGTATCTTCCTTGCCGATCGGAAGCTGGGTGATGATCGCATTCTTGCCCAGTCTGTTGCGGATCTGGTCTACAGCTCCGTAGAAGTTTGCACCGAGTATGTCCATCTTGTTGATGAATGCCATACGCGGTACGTTGTAAGTATCAGCCTGTCTCCACACGTTCTCGGACTGGGGCTCGACACCGCCCTTCGCACAAAAGACACCTACCGCACCGTCAAGGACACGCAGGGAACGCTCAACTTCAACAGTGAAGTCTACGTGGCCGGGGGTGTCGATGATGTTGATACGATGCTCAAGCTGCGTCGGATCGGGCTTGTTGTCCTTATGTCTGGTCCAGTGGCATGTGGTAGCCGCTGACGTAATGGTAATACCTCTCTCCTGCTCCTGGGCCATCCAGTCCATGGTCGCAGTACCTTCATGAGTATCACCGATCTTGTAGTTGATACCTGTGTAATACAGAATACGCTCAGTCAGTGTGGTCTTGCCGGCATCGATATGAGCCATGATTCCGATATTACGGGTTCTCTCTAATGGATATTCTCTTCCCATCTGACAACGCTCCTTAAATATTTAAGAAGATCAGAAACGATAATGAGCAAATGCCTTGTTGGCCTCTGCCATTCTGTGCATCTCTTCTTTTCTCTTTACGGAAGCGCCGGTGTTGTTGGCAGCATCCATGATCTCGTTGGCAAGTCTTTCCTTCTGGGTCTTCTCACCGCGCTTGCGGGAGAAGGTGGTCAGCCAGCGAAGCGCCAGCGCCTGTCTTCTGTCGGGCTTGACTTCGATCGGTACCTGATAGGTAGCACCGCCGATACGCTTAGCCTTGACTTCGAGCACGGGCATGATGTTGTTCATGGCTTCTTCGAATACTTCCACTGCCGGCTTGCCGGTCTTGGAAGCAACTTCCTCGAATGCGCCGTAAACGATCTTCTGAGCTACTCCGCGCTTGCCGTCCAGCATGATCTGGTTGATAAGCTTGGTAACTACCTTGTTACCATAGATCGGATCTGCCAGAACGTCTCTCTTTTGAGTATGTCCTTTACGTGGCACAATACTTCCCTCCTTAATTATTCTTACATTAGATCATCGGTACTCTCAGAAATCGAGACTGGCCTGTATATGTAACGATATTACAACCATTAAATCTCAATTTCGAAGTTTCGATTACTTCTTGACTTTCGGTCTCTTTGCACCGTACTTGGAGCGGGCCTGCTTGCGGTTTGCAACGCCTGCAGTATCAAGGGTTCCTCTGATGATGTGGTAACGGGTACCCGGAAGATCCTTAACACGGCCGCCGCGGATCAGTACTACGCTATGCTCCTGAAGGTTATGACCTTCACCCGGAATATAGCTGGTAACTTCGATACCGTTGGAAAGACGTACTCTGGCGATCTTACGAAGAGCTGAATTCGGCTTCTTCGGGGTAGCTGTCTTGACAGCTGTGCATACACCACGCTTCTGCGGTGATGACTCGTTGGTCGGTCTCTTTCTGAGGGAGTTGAATCCTCTCTGAAGAGCAGGAGCAGTAGATTTCTTGACAGAAGTCTGTCTTCCTTTTCTAACCAGCTGGTTAAATGTTGGCATTAGTTTCACCTCCTTTGAGATATAATGGCTGTGTTGTTTCTTAAACAACAAATATGACGCGTGCATACGCGCGCGCCATACTATAATAATCGTAATGTGCAATAATGTCAAGAAGTTTCTTAAATAAGTGCATCTGCGGGACCATACCGCGGCGCGGCTCTTTTCAGTCCCCGCGGGGACCCGGACCACGCCGCCGCAATATCATCCGTTCTTACTCAATGACTTCATCCTCCGCTCCGGCAAGCACCAGCTCCGGCTCTTCCAGGATCTCTCCCTCGTCAGCCGCGCTGTTCTCCTCTGCGGAAGCAAGCACTTCTTCATAAATGTTGTCTGCAGCTGCAGGCTGTGCTTCAGCCGCACTGACGGTTTCGTCGGAAGAAAGACCGATGTCTCTGTAACGCTTCATGCCGGTACCAGCCGGGATCAGCTTACCGATCAGGACGTTCTCCTTAAGGCCGTTCAGATGGTCGACCTTGCCGTTGATCGCCGCCTCCGTCAGGACCTTGGTGGTCTCCTGGAAAGATGCTGCGGAAAGGAACGAATCCGTTGCAAGGGAAGCCTTGGTAATACCCAGCATCGTGATCTTGCCCTCTGCCGGACGCTTGCCTTCCTTCTCCAGTTCCTCGTTGATCTCGTTGAAATCAAGCAGGTTGACGGAGATACCCGGAAGCAGATCGCTGTCTCCGGCATCTTCGATGCGGACCTTCTTCATCATCTGACGGACGATCATCTCGATATGCTTATCGTTGATCTCAACACCCTGCAGACGGTATACACGCTGTACTTCACGGAGCATGTAATCCTGGACCGCCCTGGTTCCCTTGATGCGAAGCAGATCATGCGGATTGACGGAGCCTTCGGTGATCTCATCACCGGCTTCGATGACTGCGCCGTCCTGCACCTTCAGTCTGGAACCGTAGGGGATCAGGTAGGTCTTCTGGACGTTGTTTTCCGTATCGGTTACCGTGATCTCACGCTTCTTCTTCGTATCTCTGAGAGAGACCTCGCCGGGGATCTCGGAGATGATCGCAAGTCCCTTCGGCTTTCTGGCCTCGAAAAGCTCCTCGACACGGGGAAGACCCTGTGTGATATCCTGGTTGGATGCGACGCCGCCGGTATGGAAGTTACGCATCGTCAGCTGTGTACCCGGTTCACCGATGGACTGTGCCGCGATGATACCGACTGCCTCACCGACCTGGACCGGGGTACGGGTCGCCATGTTGGCGCCGTAGCACTTTGCGCAGACACCGACCTTGGAACGGCAGGTAAGAACTGTACGGATACGGATCGAATCCCTGCCCATCTTCTCAAGAGCCTTTACGACCTTGGGCGCCCTTTCGTTGGTGCACATATGGTTGGCCTTGATGACGATCTCCTTGGTCTCGGGATCGATGATCGTCTCTGCGACATAACGTCCGGTGATACGCTCTTCGAGGGACTCGATGGTCTCCTGGCCGTCCAGGAATCCCTTGATCTCCATGCACGGGATCTCTTCCTTGCCCTCGGAGCAGTCTTCCTCGCGGATGATCAGATCCTGCGATACATCGACCAGACGTCTGGTCAGGTAACCCGAGTCGGCGGTACGGAGCGCCGTATCGGAAAGTCCCTTACGTGCGCCGTGCGCGGAGATGAAGTACTCCAGGATATCCAGGCCTTCACGGAAGTTGGACTTGATCGGCAGCTCGATGGTATGACCGGTCGTATCCGCCATCAGGCCGCGCATGCCGGCAAGCTGTTTGATCTGCTTGTCGGAACCACGGGCACCGGAGTGCGCCATCATCTTCAGGTTGTTGTAGGTATCAAGACCTGCCAGCAGTTTCTTGGTAAGGGTATCATCGGCTTCCTTCCAGGTGTCGATGACTTCTTTATAACGCTCTTCCTCGGTGATCAGACCGCGGGCCTTGTCCCTTGCGATCTTGTCGACCGTCTTCTGCGCCTCATCCATGATCTCCTGCTTGTCAGCCGGGACGACCATGTCCGAAATGGAAACGGTCAGGGCAGCTCTCGTCGAATACTTGTAGCCGATCGCCTTGATGTTGTCCAGGGCAACTGCCGTCTCGGTAGCGCCGTGGATGTTCATGATACGCTCAAGGATGCCCTTGAGCTCGCCCTTCTTGACGAGGAAATCGATCTCCGGAAGGAGTGCGTTTTCCGGAATGGAACGATCCACATAGCCGAGGTCCTGCGGAATGATCTCATTGAAGATCAGGCGGCCGATGGTCGTCTCGATGACAGCCGACTGCTCCGTGCCGTCTTCAAGCTGCTTTCTGACTCTCGTCTTGACCCTGGCATGCAGTGTGACCTCACCGTTCTCATAAGCAAGGATCGCCTCGTTGATGCTCTTGTAAGCAGAACCCTCGCCCTTGGCGCCGGGTCTCTCCTGTGTCAGGTAGTAGATGCCCAGGACCATATCCTGTGACGGAACGGCAACGACGCCGCCGTCAGAAGGCTTCAGCAGGTTGTTCGGGCTCAGCAGCATGAAACGGCATTCTGCCTGTGCCTCGACTGAGATCGGAAGATGGACCGCCATCTGGTCGCCGTCGAAGTCCGCGTTGAATGCGGTACAGACGAGCGGATGCAGCTTGATCGCCTTGCCTTCGACAAGGATCGGCTCAAATGCCTGGATGCCCAGTCTGTGCAGTGTGGGAGCTCGGTTCAGCATAACAGGATGCTCTTTGATGACGTCCTCGAGCACATCCCATACGCCCGGCTCCAGACGCTCGACCATCTTCTTGGCAGCCTTGATATTGTGCGCGGAACCGTTCTGGACAAGTTCCTTCATAACGAACGGCTTGAACAGCTCGATCGCCATCTCCTTCGGCAGGCCGCACTGATAGATCTTCAGTTCGGGACCGACGACGATAACGGAACGTCCGGAATAGTCTACACGCTTTCCGAGAAGGTTCTGACGGAAACGGCCCTGCTTGCCCTTCAGCATATCGGAAAGGGACTTGAGAGCACGGTTGCCTGGTCCGGTGACCGGACGGCCGCGGCGGCCGTTATCGATCAGCGCGTCGACTGCTTCCTGGAGCATACGCTTCTCGTTGCGGATAATGATCTCCGGCGCGCCCAGCTCAAGCAGGCGTGCCAGTCTGTTGTTTCTGTTAATGATCCTTCTGTAAAGATCGTTCAGATCGGATGTCGCAAATCTGCCGCCGTCCAGCTGGACCATCGGACGGATATCCGGCGGAATGACCGGGATCACGGTCATGATCATCCATTCCGGCTTGTTTCCGGAGTGACGGAAAGCCTCGACCACTTCCAGACGCTTCACGATACGTGCGCGCTTCTGGCCCGAGCTGTCTTTGAGCTCTGCTTTGAGTTCTTCGGATTCCTTCTCCAGATCGATAGCCTTCAGAAGCTCGAGTACGGCTTCTGCGCCCATGCCGACACGGAATGCGTCAGCACCGTTCTTCTCGACTTCATCCCTGTATTCCTTCTCGCTCAGGACCTGTTTGTAGGAAAGGCCTGTCGCACCCGGATCGAGCACGATATAGGAAGCGAAATAAAGGACCTTCTCCAGTACTCTCGGAGAAATGTCAAGGATCAGTCCCATACGGGACGGGATGCCCTTGAAATACCATATATGGGATACCGGTGCCGCCAGGCTGATATGGCCAAGTCTCTCTCTTCTGACAGAAGACTTTGTGACCTCGACGCCGCAGCGGTCGCAGACCACACCCTTGAAGCGGATCTTCTTGAACTTGCCGCAGTGGCATTCCCAGTCCTTTGTCGGACCGAAGATCTTTTCACAGTAAAGTCCGTCTTTCTCCGGCTTCAGTGTACGGTAGTTGATGGTCTCGGGCTTGGTGACCTCGCCGTGGGACCATTCCAGGATCTTCTCAGGAGATGCAAGTCCTATTCTGATCGCATCAAATGTCATCGGCTCATAGGTGTCCTGAATTTGTGCCATGTACTTCTTCCCCCTTATTCCTCATCCGCGCCAAAATCATCTTCTGCAAAGTTCCCGCCTTCGAACTCCTCGTCCGCGCCGAACTCGTCGCCTTCATCCATGGTGTCGTCCACGTCTTCAAGCTCGCCGCTGTCGTTGAACTCCTGAGTTGTGTATCCATAGCTCTGGAACTGTCTGTTCTGATCATTGTCACGATATCTTCTGTCGCCTTCAAGAAGCCTGTGCAGATTCATATCCGTATCGTCCAGATTCTCCTTGAGTTCGACCTCGGTGCCGTCGTCCTTTAAGACCTTGACATCCATCGCAAGGGACTGCAGTTCCTTGATCAGGACCTTGAAGGACTCGGGGATGCCGGGCTTCGGAATGTTCTCGCCCTTGATGATCGCCTCATAAGTCTTCACTCTGCCGACGACGTCATCCGACTTCATGGTCAGGATCTCCTGCAGGGTGTAGGAAGCGCCGTAAGCCTCGAGGGCCCAGACTTCCATCTCACCGAAACGCTGGCCGCCGAACTGTGCCTTGCCGCCCAGCGGCTGCTGGGTAACGAGGGAGTACGGGCCGGTCGAACGCGCATGGATCTTATCATCGACCAGATGGTGCAGTTTAAGGTAATGCATATGGCCGATCGCGACAGGCGAATCAAAATATTCGCCCGTACGGCCGTCTCTTAAGCGGACCTTTCCGTCACGGCTTAAGGGAACGCCCTTCCACAGCGCCCTGTGATCAAGATGATCGCCGAGATACTGCATAACGTCCGGCTTCAGCACTTCCTTGTACTTCTCGTGGAAATCCTCCCAGCTGCCGTTGACATAGTCGTTCGCCATCTCAAGGCAGTCCTGGATATCCCGCTCGTTCGCACCCTCGAAGATCGGGGTGGAAATGTTGAATCCGAGCGCACGTGCCGCAAGGCTCAGGTGCAGCTCAAGGACCTGTCCGATATTCATACGGGACGGCACGCCCAGCGGATTCAGAACGATGTCCAGCGGACGTCCGTTCGGAAGATAAGGCATATCCTCTACCGGCAGCACGCGGGAAACGACACCCTTGTTGCCGTGACGGCCTGCCATCTTGTCGCCGACACCGATCTTACGCTTCTGTGCGATATAGATCCTGACGGACTCGCTCACACCCGGTGAAAGCTCGTCAGAATTCTCTCTTGTAAATACCTTTGCGTCCACGATGACACCGTAAGCGCCGTGCGGGACCTTCAGGGAAGTATCCCTGACTTCTCTTGCCTTCTCACCGAAGATCGCTCTCAGCAGCCTCTCTTCGGGAGTCAGCTCGGTCTCACCCTTCGGGGTGACCTTGCCGACCAGGATATCACCGGCACGGACCTCCGCACCGATGCGGATGATGCCGCGCTCGTCCAGGTTCTTGAGCGCATCATCGCCGACACCCGGAACGTCCTTGGTGATCTCTTCCGGTCCGAGCTTGGTGTCTCTTGCCTCACACTCATATTCCTCGATATGAACGGAAGTATAGACATCGTCCTGGACCAGTCTCTCGCTTAACAGGACGGCGTCCTCGTAGTTGTAGCCCTCCCAGGTCATGAATCCGATCAGAGGATTCTTGCCGAGTGCGATCTCGCCATGGGAAGTGGAAGGACCGTCCGCGATGATCTGGCCTGCCTTCACCTCGTCGCCTACGTTGACGATCGGTCTCTGGTTATAGCAGTTGGACTGGTTGGAACGCATGAACTTGGTCAGCTTGTACTCATCGATCTGGCCCGATGCGGTCCGGATCGTGATATGGTTTGCGGAGACCGCGGTGACCGTGCCGTCATTGGCCGCGACCACGCAGACGCCGGAGTCCTTCGCGACCTTGTCGTCGATACCGGTACCGATAACGGCTGCCTCTGTCTTCAGAAGCGGCACTGCCTGACGCTGCATGTTGGATCCCATCAGCGCACGCGTCGGGTCATCGTTCTCAAGGAACGGGATCATCGACGTAGCGACGGAAAGCAGCATCTTGGGCGAGACATCCATCAGGTCGACCTGAGCCTTCGGGAAGCTCGTGGTCTCTTCTCTGTAACGGCCGGATACGTTCTTGTTGACGAAGTGTCCTTCCTCATCCAGCGGCTCGTTCGCCTGTCCTACGCGGTAGTTGTCCTCTTCATCCGCAGTAAGGTAAATGATCTCATCCGTAACACGCGGATTGGACGGGTCGGACTTGTCGACGATACGGTAAGGAGCCTCGATGAATCCGTACTCGTTGATGCGGGCATAGGATGCCAGGGAGTTGATCAGACCGATGTTCGGACCTTCAGGAGTCTCGATCGGACACATACGTCCGTAATGTGTATAGTGAACGTCTCGGACCTCGAATCCGGCACGGTCTCTGGAAAGGCCGCCGGGGCCGAGGGCGGAAAGACGTCTCTTGTGGGTCAGCTCGGAAAGCGGGTTGTTCTGATCCATGAACTGTGACAGCTGGGAGGAACCGAAGAATTCCTTGACGGCAGCGGTCACAGGCTTGATGTTGATCAGGGACTGCGGCGTGATCTCATCGATGTCCTGTGTGGACATGCGCTCACGCACCACTCTCTCCATACGGCTCAGGCCGATACGGTACTGGTTCTGAAGGAGCTCTCCGACGGCGCGGATACGGCGGTTGCCCAGATGGTCAATGTCATCCGCGTTGCCGATGTTCTCCTCGAGATGCATGTTATAGTTGATCGAGGTGAGGATATCATCCCTGGTGATATGCTTCGGAACCAGCTCCACGATGTTCTTGCGGAGCGCCGCCTTCAGTTCTTCCTCGGAAGCGCCCTCAAGCTCTGTCAGGATATTCTTCAGCACGGGATAGTAAACAAGCTCACGGATGCCGATCTCCTTCGGATCAAAGCTGACAAACGCAGCAAGGTCGACCATACGGTTGGAAAGGATGCGCACCGCGCGTCCGTCCGCGTTCTCCGCATCGGTCTTGCCCCTGACGACCACGCTGACGCAGCCGGTATTCTGAATGCGGTCGCATGCCGCCTTGTCCAGAGTATCGCCTGCGGATGCAACGATCTCGCCTGTGTTCTCATCCACAACGTCCTCCGCAAGGATCTTGCCGTTGAGGCGGTTGCGGAACATCAGCTTTTTATTGAACTTGTATCTTCCTACCTTTGCCAGATCGTATCTTCTCTGGTCAAAGAACATGGAGTTCAGAAGAGACTGTGCGGAGTCGACGGAAAGCGGCTCGCCCGGTCTGATCTTTTTATATAATTCCAGGAGGCCGTCCTGGAAGTTCTCGGAGGTATCTTTGGAAAGGGTGTCGATCAGCTTCGGCTCCTCACCGAACAGATCGATGATCTCACGGTTCGTACCGATGCCGAGTGCCCTGATCAGCACAGTCACCGGCACCTTGCGGGTACGGTCAACACGAGCCCAGAAGACATTGTTGGAGTCCGTTTCATATTCCAGCCATGCGCCTCGGTTCGGGATAACCGTGCAGGAGAAAAGTTCCTTGCCCAGCTTATCGTGGCCGATCTCATAGTAAATGCCCGGGCTTCGGACGAGCTGCGAAACGATGACTCGCTCCGCGCCGTTGATCACGAAGGATCCGGTGTCTGTCATCAGCGGGAGATCGCCCATGAAGATATCATGCTCATTGATCTCGTCCTTGTCGTTGTTAATCAGACGTACCTTTACTTTGAGAGGAGCTGCATATGTAGCGTCTCTTTCCTTGCATTCCTCGATAGTGTACTTGACTTCATCTCTGCAGAGCTGGAAGTCGATGAACTCCAGACTTAAGTGTCCGGCGAAGTCGGTGATCGGTGAAATATCATCGAATACCTCTTTCAGACCATCGGTGAGGAACCAATTGTAGGAATTCTTCTGAATCTCGATCAGGTTCGGCATCTCCAGAACGTCTTTCGCTTCGGAGAAGCTCATTCTCAAATCCTTGCCGACTTTGATCGAGTGCATTCTGCTCTTATCCATAGATATTCTCCACCTCTTATACAGGGTTATTCAGTGATCCTCCCGCCGTTCCCGCAACCGGCTGCGGCGAAAAATCGACTGAGGGGTAACAAATTCCTTGCAATTATCCGGCTTTCATAGTAGAATATATGGGCATTAAAGCCCATGATGCCATGATAATGCAACTTTTAAGATAACATATTTGCATAAAGACGTCAAGATGTTTTTCTTGTGTTTTTTCTCATTTAATGTTATAATAAATTTTTGGTGTCTGCACTGTGTCTGACGCCATATAACGCACAGTCCCATTACACACGGAGGTCAACCCTGTTATGAACACTTTCTGGTCCGTTTTGGTTTTGATCCTGATCATTGCCGCCGTCGCGCTCTTCTTACTTTATCGTCAGGGGCAGAAGCTCCAGGCGCGTCAGCTGGAGTCTCAGAAGCTTCTGGACGCATATTCCCAGGTCACGACCATGCTGATCATAGATAAGAAGAAAATGAAGCTGAAGGAAGCGCCGTTCCCCAAGGAGGTCTTTGAACAGACGCCGGTCTACATGCGCTGGATGAGCGTCTATGTCGTCAAGGCCAAGATCGGTCCGAGGCTGTTCAACCTTATGTGCGAAAAGCCCGTCTTCGAGCAGATCCAGCCCAAGACAACGATCCAGGCAAAGATCAGCGGTGCGTACATCACCGAAGTGATCAAGGGTGCCGTGCTCGACGAGAAGGCTCTCGAAAAGCGCAAGAAGGAAAAGGCAAAGGCCGCAAAGAAAGCGGAAAAGGAAGCAAAGAAATCCTGAGCCGTTCCTGTTTTCAGTTGAAGATGATCAAAGCCGCCACTTTCGTGGCGGCTTTTCGTTTGCCTGTTTACTGTTTTGGAAGGGACCGATCAGTGTTCCCTGCGTTTGAATGCGCTGTCGATGAGGTTTTCTACCAGGCGGTCCTTATCAACGCCCCTTGCTTCCATAAGCATGGGGTACATGGAGATCGCCGTGAATCCCGGCATCGTGTTGATCTCATTAAAGACCACCTCGCCGTCATCGGCGACAAAGAAATCGACACGGCTCAGCCCCGATCCGTCCACGGCACGGAAGATCGCCGCCGCATCACGACGGATGGTCTCCACGGTCTCTTCCGGAAGATCCGGATCGATGACCGTCATGGATGCAGGGTTATTGTACTTTGCGTCATAATCATAAAACTCTGCCGCTGCAAGGATCTCTCCCACGCCGCTGACGAACACTTCCCCGTCGTTGCCGCCGAAGACCGCGCTCTCGATCTCCCTGCCGCTGATGAACTCTTCCACCAGGACCTTGGAGTCAAACGCCACCGCTGCCTGCAGTCCCTTTTCGAGGCTTTCCCGGTCATGCGCCTTGGAAACGCCGCAGGAAGAGCCCGCCTGGCTCGGCTTGATAAAGACAGGGTAGTCAAGTGCCTCTTCCACTCTGCGTACCACGGCATCCATATCCTTCAGTTCATAGTCATGTACTCCGACGAATGCCGCCTGGCGGATCCCGATGCTGTCCACAATGATCTTGGTATAGAATTTATCCATGCATACAGCAGATGACAGAACGCCGCAGCCGACATAAGGAATGCCTGCCATTTCCAGAAGCCCCTGGATGGTACCGTCCTCGCCGTACTTGCCGTGCATGATCGGGAAGACCACGTCCAGCCGGATCTCCTTCCTGCCTCCGTCCGGTCCCATGATCACCGCACACTTTTTCCGTGCATCCGGGCTGATGACCGCCGAAACGGAAGACTTTCTCCAGCTGCCGTCCCTGATGCTGTCAAGGCTGTCTGCCAGAAGCCAGCGTCCGTCCTTGGTAATACCGATCAGAAGGATCTCCCATTTTGATCTGTCGATATGGGATGCAACATTGATCACCGACATGCAGGAGACCTCATGTTCCGAAGAACGTCCTCCGAAGATCACCGCGATTGTTCTTTTATCTTCCATAGCTAATATCCTTTTTGTTTTAATCGTTATTTAATGTGCTGCCGTAAAGAATTTTGGCCAGCTCCGAATCTTTGTCTAGGATGATCGTCTTGTTGCTGCCTGTCATGGATGACTTCAGCGCATCAAGGCTCCTGATATAGTTATAAAAATCCGCCTTATCCGCCGTATTATAGGCTTCCTCGAGGATCTTCATGTATTCAGCCTCGCCTTCGCCTTCGATGATCGCAGCCTGCCTGCGGGCATCGGCTTTCATGACGGAAACGTCACGGTCGGCCTGGTTACGGATCTTCTGCGCTTCGGCATTGCCTTCCGCTTTATAGGTAGCGGCAATGTTCTGACGCTCGGAGATCATGCGTTCATACACAGACTCCTTGTTGTCATCCGGAAGGTCAAGCGACTTAATCTCTGACTGGATGATCTCGATGCCGTAATCCGTGATATCGGAATTGGCCTCTTCCGTGATCAGCACCGTGAGACGTTCACCGCGCGCTTCGATGACCTCATCCTGGCTCATGGAGGAGATGACGTTCTTCAGTGCGTTGTAAACGGCTGCCTCGATGCGTTCTTCCGCACGGAGCTCCACAGCGTCCAGGGTACGGATATATTTGGTGGGATCCGTCACGCGCCAGAGCACGTAGTTATCCGCGATCATGGACTTCTTGTCTCTCGTGATGACGTCAGAAGCCGGAATATCATAAAGGATCGTTGCGGCGGAGATCCGCTGTACGTTCTGTATGAACGGGATCTTGAACTTGAGGCCGGGCGTATCTTTGATCTCCACGATCCTTCCGAACTGGCGGACCGCGGCGTACTGTTTCTGAGGCACGGTGTAAAATGATCCCGCTGCGATGAGGAGCACGGCGATGCCGAGTACAACGGCAGCGATCTTTGCTATCAGTTTACTCATGATCAGGGCACCTCCTCTCCGTTTGCCGCCGAAGTTCCTGAAGAAAAACTTTCGAGCGGCAGCATGGTCTGCGTTCCGCCGTCCGTAATAATCACTTTCAGATCCGGAAGCACGTCTTCCATCGATTCATAGAACATACGCTGCTTTGTGATCAGCGGATTGAGCCTGTACTGCTGGTACATGGCGTCAAAGCGCGCGACCTGGCCTTCCGCTTCCGCGATACGCGCCGCTTTGGCCGCTTCCGCGTTCTGAAGGATCCGGTCCGCTTCCGCTTCCGCGGCAGGAACCTGTTCGTTCTTATACTTATTGGCATTGTTGACAGCGGTATCCTTGCCCTGCTTCGCGGTCTCGACCGCCTTGAATGCCTGGATGATCTCCTCTGTAGGCGGTTCCGCATCCTGAACGGTGATGTTCACGACGGAAAGCCCGATATTCTGTTTCTTGAGTTCTTCCGCGATCTTCTCCTTTACTTCCGACTGGATCTGCGTCTTGCCTGTCGTGATCGCATCATCGACATTGTAATTGATGACCGTGGACCGAATGCTCGCGAGCGCGATGTTCTTGAGGATCTGCTCCGGTTCCTGCGAATTATACAGATATGCCACCGGATCAGATACCTTGTACTCCATATAGAAGTCGATATTAATGAAGTTAAAGTCCTTCGTGATCATCAGCCCGTCGGAATCCGAAGCAAAACTCTGTCCGTCGTTGTTGACCTTGTAGCCGATGCCGGTTCCGTGCGTGGTGATATCCACCTTGTGGACCCGCTGTACGATCGGCAGTTTGAAATGCAGGCCTGCCGTATCCGTACGGATAACATCGCCGAACATGGTGACAACGGCGTTTTCCTGCTCATTGACGTTATAATAGCTGCCGAAAACGACTGATGCAGCAACCGCCAGGATGACGATAACCGCCGCCGCATTGCGGAGCGGCTTCAGATCAGGCATCTTTCTGATCCGGCCTTCGCCATTTCCCCCTTCCATATCCACGACATCCGGACGCCCTCCGGGCATCTGCTTCTGAAAGTTCTTTTTCAGCTTCTCCTTAAGCTCAGGATTGCGGGAGATAAAGTACACGATCAGGAGAATGACAAATAAAAGTTCAAGCATCTCTTAACCTCTCTTCCGGTCTTAAGAATTTCCTAAGATTTCTTTCAATCTTCCTTCAATCACTTTTCGATATCTTATGTTATACTTCAACCATCAAAAGAAAATACAAAGCACTTTCATCCTTTAAATCCTACACATATAGATAAGGGAGCTTCCAAAAGAAGCTCCCTGTTCTTTTTCTCTCTTATTTCTTCTGCTCGACGGTTCCGTCTGCTGCGGAGTCCTTCGCTTCGGAGCTGACTCCCTTATGCATGGCATCCGCTTTCTCAATGCTGGCGATCGCAGCCTTGAGCATCGGGATCCGGCAGTTCTTGCCGCCGAACTCGACGATGACCATATCGCTTGTGATGTCGATGATCTGTCCGTACATACCGCTGGTCGTTACGCAGTAGTCGCCGACAGCCAGCTTGGACATCATCTCGTCCTTCTTCTTCTGTTCCTTTCTCTGCGGAGCGATGCCCACAAAGTAAAACATACCGATAATAACGACGCAATAGAGGACCAATGTAATTCCACTCATGATCAAACCTCCTGATTAATTCGTTCCTTATTCTCCGGCTTCCATGCTCTCATGCATCCCGCGCCGGTAGTCTTCAAAACTGCCGTTCCGGATGGAAGCGCGTATATCTTCCATCATTTTATTGTAAAAATACAGATTATGCAATGTACATAATCTCATTCCGAGCATTTCTCCTGCTTTCAGAAGATGTCTGATATACGCCCGGCTGTAATCCCTGCATGCGGGGCAGTTGCAGCCCTCCTCGATCGGCTTATGGTCCAGCTCATACTTCTTGTTGAACAGATTGAGCTTGCCCATCTTCGTATAGACGTGTCCGTGTCTGCCGTTGCGGCTGGGATAGACACAGTCGAAGAAGTCGATGCCTCTCGCGACGCCCTCGATGATGTTGAGCGGCGTGCCGACGCCCATCAGGTAAGTCGGCTTGTTCTTCGGAAGATGCGGCACGACCGCATCCAGCGTGCTGTACATCTCCTCATGGGTCTCGCCGACCGCGAGTCCGCCGACCGCATAGCCGTCAAGATCCATTTCCGAGATCTTATCGGCATTGGCGATGCGCACGTCCTCCAGGATGCCGCCCTGGTTGATGCCGAAAAGGAGCTGGTCGGGATTGACCGTGTCCTCAAGGCTGTTGAGTCTCGCCATCTCGGTCTTGCAGCGGGCGAGCCAGCGTTCCGTCCGGGCAACGCTCTGCTCGATGTACTTCCGCTCTGCAAGCGCGGGCGGACACTCGTCAAACGCCATGGCGATCGTGGAGCCCAGGTTGGACTGGATCTGCATGCTCTCTTCCGGTCCCATGAAGATCTTATGTCCGTCGATGTGGGAACTGAAGCTCACGCCTTCTTCCTTGATCTTACGGAGTGATGCGAGGGAGAATACCTGAAATCCGCCGCTGTCAGTAAGCACGGGGCGGTCCCAGTTCATAAACGCCCTTAACCCGCCGTACTCCTTGATCAGCTTATCTCCGGTACGCACATGGAGATGGTAAGTATTGGAAAGCTCCACCTGACAGCCGATCTCTTTCAGATCCGTTGTGGAGACGGCGCCCTTGATCGCACCCACAGTGCCGACATTCATGAAGACCGGTGTCTCGATCTTACCATGCACGGTCTCAATATGGGCCGACTTGGCACGGCCGTCTTCCGCAATGATTGTATACTTCATCTTCAAACCGGATCAGATCCTCCCGACAGGATTACTTTCTCTTGTTCTTCTTTTCTTTCTTTGCTTCTGCCTGAGCAGCTGCCAGACGCTGATTCTTACGTCCGTTCATAAGGTTCCACAGCGGACCGGTGACACAAACAGAGGAATAGCCGCCGCAGATAATGCCTACCATCAGCGGCAGAGCAAACTCTCTGATCGAGGAGACGCCGAAGATGAAGAGACAGAATACCATGACGAAGGTCGTCAGTGAGGTGAACAGGCTTCGGGTCAGTGTCTCGGTGATGGAGAGGTCCACGATCTCTTCCGTGGTCTTGTTGATGTTCTTTTCTTCTCTCAGGTTCTCACGGATACGGTCGAAGATGACGATGGTCGCGTTGATCGAGTAACCTACGATCGTCAGCATGCACGCAATGAAGGTGGAACCGACAGACCACTTGAATAATGCGTAGAAGGTCAGGGTGACCAGTACGTCATGCACCAGCGCGAGGACCGCGGAGGAAGCAAAGTATATGTTCTTGAAACGGAACCAGATGTAAAGCAGCATCAGGACCGTCGCCAAAACGACTGCTACGACTGCATCGCGTTTCATCTCTGCGGAAACGCTTCCGGAGATGTTCTCCGCGGTGATCAGTTCCTTATCGACCTGGAACGCATTGACAAGCGCGTCGTTGAGTTTCAGTCTTCCGTCTGTATCGAGCGAGGTAGTACGGATCAGCACCTCATTGGTACCGGCGACCTTCTGGACCTGCGGGCTCATGTCACCGGTAGCTTCAACAACGACCGGGACGACATTTGCCGAGATCTCATCAAGGCTCAGATCCTCATTGAAAGTAACATTGGTGGAAGTACCGCCCTTGAAATCAAGGCCGTAGTTGAGGATATCGCCGGTGCCTGCCTTATGAACGCCCATGAGCACAAAGCCGAGGACGATGATGGCAACGGAAACACAGTAAGCAATCCTGCTCTTCTTAACAAAGCTGTAGGGCTTCTCGACCGGCTTCTTGGTGCCGTAGAGTTCTGCGGAGTCCGCGCCCAGAGCGTAGAACGCATTGAGCAGCCATCTGGTGATGAACAGCGCGGTCACCATGGAAAGGATGATACCGAGAGCCAGGGTCTGTGCGAAGCCTCTGACAGTGCCCGAACCGCGGAAGTACAGGACTGCCGCCGCGATGATCGTGGTGACGTTGCCGTCAACGATCGCGGAGAGAGCCTTGTTGAAGCCTGCATGGATCGCCTCGCCGACGCCCTTCTGCAGACCGAGTTCTTCCTTGATACGGGTGAAGATGATGACGTTCGCATCGACCGCCATACCGATCGACAGGATGATACCTGCGATACCGGGAAGGGTCAGCGTGATCTCAAACGCATCGAGAAGGATCAGGATCAGTCCGACATACATGCTGAGCGCGACAGATGCCGCAAGTCCGGCGACCCTGTATACGAACAGCATGATCGCGATAACGATCAGGAAACCGATCAGACCTGCCTTGAGGGAGGTCGCGATCGCCTGCTGGCCGAGCCTTGCGCCGACGACGTTGGAACGGAGTTCGGTCAGTTCCAGCTTCAGTGCGCCGAGACGGATCGTGGATGCCAGATTGAATGCGGTATCATAGTCGAAATTGCCGGTGATGGAGCACTGTCCGCCGGTGATCGGCTCGTTGACGACCGGAGCGGAAACGATCTCATCATCATAGATGATCGCGATCTGCTTGCCGACATTGGCTGTGGTCGCATCCGCAAACTTCTTTGCGCCCTCGGAGTTGAGTGTCAGGCCGACCTCGTAGGAATCGCTCTCGCCTGCCTTGCCTTCATGCTTGGCAACGCCTGCGGTCTGAACATCAGCGCCTTCGATGACGATGTCGCCGATGCCCGTGACATTGCCGCTCTCGTCATAAGCGAATGTGACGAACTGCAGGGAACCCGGCTTGCCCAGTTCCTGCAGGATCGTATTGGCGTCGGAAACGCCAGGAATATCGATATTGATGCGGTTGGAGCCTTCCTGATAGACCGAAGCCTCATTGGAATAACCCTCCGCTCTCTTCTGCAGCTTGTAGATCGTATCAGCCATGTCTACAGCTGACGGATTGGCCTCGGCTGCCTGATAGGTGATGCTGACGCCGCCGTCCAGATCCAGACCCAGCTTGATGTTCCTCATGTTGTTGATGCCGAGGAAGCAAAAAGCCACAGTCGCTGCAAGAATCAGGATCAGTCTGAATAATGCACTGCCCTTGCTCTGTTCCTTCATTGTTCTTACCTGCCTTAAAAAATATTGATTACACTACGCCGGTATCAGGGCATACTTCACCCTTTAACCGTAACTAATAAAGGATAGCACATTCGTCAGGATATTTCAACCGCGTTTTCGTCCTATTTATGTCTTTTCAAAAAGCAATGCCGGCCGCACAATCACCGGAAGCGGCATAAAGCCGCATTGCGGGTCACAAAAACAGGCAGCCCCTTACGGGACTGCCTGCAGTGTGTACTGCCCAAGCAAAATGATCTTTCCGGAAAGCCGTGTTTCTCCGCCTGCCGGATCGCTCTCGACACGGAGGATACCGCCGGGTTCTTTCAGTGCCAGGTCCACCGGCCTGCCGTTTTTTTCTGCCAGCTGCATGCCGGCCGCGGCACTGCCGCTCGCGCAGGAGTTTTCCCAGAACAGTGTGTCGCAGCCGGGAATATAGACCAACGGCGTCAGATGAAGCCCGTCATCAGCCGCCTCCAGGAACATCAGCCCCAGGCCCGGAGCATTGCATTCCTCACACCAGGCTTTCACTGCCCGGCCGGCCGCTTCCCGGTCATCCCTGAGGGCGAAGAAGGGTGACCCTGTCTCAATGATCAGATGCGCGATGCCCTCCATGCGGACAAGCGGAAGAGACGCGCGGATACCGTTCCATGCCAGTCCTTCACTCCCGACAGACAACGCAGGCGGGAGCTTCACTCCGGCAGACCAGCGCGCCGTGTCTTCTCTTTTCAACGTCACCTCTACCGGCTTGCCGGCACCGGAGACGCGGAGAAAAACCCGCCCCGGCTCGCTCTCTCCGGCCTGCCGCAGCGTATAGGCATAGAGTGCCGCCGCGCACATGGACGCGTTGCCGCAGAACTCTCCCCCGGCCATACGCAGCTCCGGGAGAGATCCGTTTTCCGGCATTCGCGGAAAAGAAACAAAACCGACCTGTTCTACTGCCGGATGATGCCTCATGATCTCCGCCGCAACAGAAGGCTGCAGCGGGACGGGCACGCTGTCCCTGACAAGGGCGGTGATGTTCCCTGTCGGATCAAAGATGCTGTATCGGATTGTTCCCCTTCTCTCCTGTTCCACCCGGAAGAGATCCTTTCTTTCTATAAGTAATGGTTCCTGTGTAATGCTCTGTGTAACAGCCTCATGTGTAAGGCTTCTTTGCCTCCGCTTATTTACGGGATCCCCGTGGTTTTTGTTTTACCGCTCAAATACCCGCAGGAACTGCTTCGTACGTTCCTCTTTCGGGTTGTCGAGGACCTCCCGCGGATCGCCCTGTTCCACAATGACGCCGCCGTCCATAAAGATGACCCGGTTGCTGACAGCCTTAGCGAAAGGCATCTCATGAGTGACGACCACCATGGTCATCTTCTCCTCCGCCAGCTGGCGGATGACCTTCAGCACTTCTCCGGTGAGTTCGGGATCCAGCGCGCTGGTGGGTTCATCGAAGTACAGGACCTCCGGCCGCATTGCGAGCGCCCTCGCGATCGCCACACGCTGCTGCTGTCCGCCGGAAAGCTGGAAAGGATATGATTTCTCCTTCCCTTCGAGGCCCATTTTTTTCAGGATCCCGAGCGCGCGTTCCTGTACCTCCGCTTTATCCTCTCCATGGAGGATCGGCGCCTCGGTAACATTCCTCAGAACCGAATAATGCGGAAACAGGTTAAAGTTCTGGAACACCAGCCCGAAGAGCGTTTTATAGCGTTTCAGTTCCGACTTGGAGGCGTAGACGCCGTCACGCATGGCATACTGCCCGTCGTACAGGATATCGCCGCCGTCCGCTGTCTCCAGGAAGGAAGCGCAGCGCAGCAGGGTCGATTTTCCCGAGCCGGAAGGTCCGATGATGGAGATGACATTTCCGCGCTCAACTGAAAGAGAGATGTCCTTCAGAACGGAAAGGGGTCCAAAGGACTTCTGCAGGGCACGGATCTCCAGGATACTGGGATCGCCTCCCGTTGTAATTTTTGCCTTGTCGTCCATTCTTTCTCCCTCCTTACCGATAGTAATCCAGCCGCTTTTCGACCCTGCCCATGACATAGTCGACTATCGCATTAAAGACATAGTAAAATGCGCCGGCAACTACAAACGGGATAAAGCTGGTCTGGGAGTTGGCGATCTGCTTGCCGATGGTGAACATTTCCTGATAAGACACCGTAAAGGCCATGGACGTGTCCTTGACCAGGGTGACCACTTCGTTCGTGATGCTCGGCATGATGCGCTTGATGACCTGCGGCAGGATGATGCGAAGGAAGGTCTGCGCCTTAGTATAACCCAGCACCTCGGCCGCTTCATACTGTCCGATGGGGATCGACTCGATGCCGCCCCGGTAGATCTCGGCAAAGTAAGCCGCGTAGTTGATGGAAAATGCAATCACCACCGGAATCAGCTTGTTGCGGACAACATTGGCGCCGAACAGGTAGTAAGGCCCGTAAGTAACCGCCAGCAGCTGCAGCATCAGGGGCGTACCGCGCAGAACGGTGATGCAAAACCGTGTGACTGCCGCCACCGGCTTGAACCTGCTCATACGCAGAAGGGCGACGATCATGCCCAGCGGCAGGGAAAACAGCAGTGTCAGGAAAAAGATGGCACAGGTCCTGCCCAGGCCTTCGCTCATCTTGAGAATCATGGTCATTAAAGACATGGCAAACCTCCCGGTTTGGAAAGCTCATGAACCAGAAAGAAGTCCGAAAACGCACAGGGACGGCGTCTTCGGGCTTCTGCCGGTGATTGCGCTGTAAAGTTCTCTTACTTGTTCAGGAAGAGAAGGTTGTTGACGATTTCCTCATATTCCGGTTTGGAAGCGATCTCGGCATACGTGCCGTTTTCGACCAGCTCCTGTACCGCCGCGTCGACCGTCGCGCAAAGCTCGGCGTCGTCCGCACGGAAAGCAATGCCGTACTGTTCCGCCCCGAGATCCTCGTCAATGATCGTAAGGCCTTCGTGGGCTGCGACATAATTCGCTGCGACCGGCATGTCGACAAATACCGCATCAACCGCGTTGCCCTCAAGCTCGGTGAAGCATTTCAGGAAGCTGTCGCAGGTGATGACATTCTCGAAGGTTCCCGCGAGATCCGCCAGATCGCCGTTAAGCAGGCTTTCACCGGATGTACCGAGCTGCACCGCCACAACCTTTCCAGCCAGATCCGCGGAAGAAGCAAAACCGCTGTCCTCCTTTACGACCAGGACCTGGGTGTTGTCAAAGTAGGGTTCCGAAATGTTGTAGCCGGCTTCCTTCATGCTGTCAAGGATGGTCATTCCGGACCAGACGCAGTCGCATTCCATCGAGTCGAGCTGTACCAGCTTCTCATCCCAGTTCACGCTGAAGATCTCGAGATCCCAGCCCAGATGGTCACACACCGCCTGACAGATCTCCACGTCAAATCCGGTGTAATTGCCGTCATCTCCCAGGAAGCTGAAAGGGGGATACTCCGGGTCAATGCCCATGATAAAGGTCCTGCCGGATGAGGCTGCTTCTCCTGCCGGAGCCGCCTCCGTTTCAGCGGATGTTTCCTCCGCCGGGGCTGCGGTCGGAGAAGATGCCGCAGAAGAATCGCCGCAGGCGCAAAGCGCGAACAGCATACATAACACCGTGATAAGTGAAAGTAACTTTTTCATAATTGATTCCTCCAAATTCGTTATCCAGGGTGCAGTTCACCCTGATTATGCTTTAACATAATAACACACCAGTGAAATAAAGGGAAGAGATATTTTAAAAATGCATGACAAAGCGGTTACCGCCTGCAGAAACACGGAACAGAATTTAAAATGACTGACAGCTGCAGGCAGCATCTTTCGGGCGAAATCACCGGAAGCGGCATAAAGCCGCATTCCGGGATTGTACGCATTCGTCAAAAAAAACAGGCAGCCCGTTTCCGGACTGCCTCTGAATACTTATAATAATGTGTTCTAACCTTAGATCCTTCCCATGGTAGCGAGTACATCGGAGAAGTCGTAGTTGTCGCCGTTACGCTCAACTGTCAGGATCTGGACATAGTTGGTGCCATCGATCTGACGGATGTAGC
>JAFPHE010000099.1 GCA_017388745.1 Lachnospiraceae bacterium
CAAACTGAACGCCTACCGTGATTACCTGACAGATGCGGTCATTACGCAGAGGGACGGCAGGTACTGCCTGCCGGTCAAGGCAGAGTACAAATCAAAAGTGCCGGGCATGGTCCATGATATGTCCTCCACGGGGATGACGCTGTTTATCGAGCCGATGGCGGTCGTCAATCTCAACAACAGGATCCGTGAACTGATGAGCGAGGAGCAGAAAGAGATCGATAAAGTCCTGCAGGAGCTCAGCGCCGGCCTGGCGCCATATACGGACGTGATCGCGGATGATATCAGCCTTTTGAAGAAACTGGACATGATCTTTGCAAAAGCACTGTATTCCGCGGAGATCGGGGGTACGGAGCCGCAGTTCAGCAAGGATCTTTCGATAGACTTAAGATCGGCGAGGCATCCGCTGATCGAAAAGGACAAAGTCGTCCCGATCGATGTCAGGCTCGGCAGGGATTATGACCTGCTGATCGTCACCGGACCGAATACCGGAGGCAAAACGGTCTCACTGAAAACGACCGGCCTGCTGACCCTGATGGGACAGTCCGGCCTGCATATCCCGGCGGATGAAGGTTCGGTCCTCGGTATTTTTGACGATATCTATGCGGATATCGGTGATGAACAGAGTATAGAGCAGAGTCTTTCGACCTTTTCGTCGCACATGAAAAATATCGTGCGCATCCTGAAAAAGGCGGATTCCCGTTCTCTGTGCCTGTTTGACGAGCTCGGATCCGGTACGGATCCTACGGAAGGCGCGGCGCTCGGCATCGCCATCCTGGATTTTCTGCACAACATGAAGACACGCGTCATGGCGACGACGCACTACAGCGAGATCAAGCTGTATGCCCTTGAGACGGAAGGCGTGGAGAATGCCTGCTGCGAGTTTGACGTGCAGACGCTCAAGCCCACGTACCGGCTGCTGATCGGCATCCCGGGGCGTTCCAATGCGTTTGCCATCTCCAAAAGGCTCGGGCTTCCGGATTATATCATCGAAGAGGCAAAACGGCATATCGCCGCGGAAAACGAGAGTTTTGAAGACATCATCCGGCAGCTGAACGACGACAGGGTCCGCATGGAAAAAGCCAAAGCGGAGACAGAAGCCGCCAAACAGGAGATCAGTTCCCTGCGCGGCAGGATCAGAAAAAAGGAAGAACGCCTGGATGAGTCCAGGGAGAAGATACTGAACGAGGCGCGTGAAGAAGCGCAGAAGATCCTCAGGGAAGCTAAAGAGACTGCCGACATGGCGATACGGGAGATCCAGAAGGCATCTTCCGGAAAGGAACGGGCAGGTGCGTCCGATGCGGAAGCGGCCAGAGATCTCCTCAGGGAGGGCATCAAAAAGCATGAGACCCGTCAGCCGGTACAGCAAAAGGGACCGTCCCGTCCGGTCTCTGCGCGAAAGCTGCAGCTGGGCGACGAGGTACGAGTGCTCAGCATGGGCGGCATGACGGGTACCGTAACGGCGCTTCCGGACAAGGACGGGATCATTTCCGTACAGCTTGGATTTATGAATTCCCGCGTGAACGTAAGGGAGATCGAACTGGTGAAGGAAGCTGACAAAAACGGCGGCAGCACCGGCGGACGCCGCGATGCAGGCGGACCGAAAACGGCTTCCGGCGGCGTCACGAAGAGTTTCGGCATGAAGTCCATGACCGTCAGCCCGGAGATCAATCTGATCGGCATGACGACGGATGAAGCGCTTCCGGAGCTGGAAAAGTATCTGGATGACGCTTACCTTGCCCGGCTCAGCAGTGTGCGTGTCGTGCACGGCAGGGGGACCGGAGCGCTTAAAAACATGGTGCACCAGAGGCTCCGGAAACTGAAATATGTGGATTCTTTCCGGCTGGGCACTTTCGGAGAGGGCGATACCGGCGTGACGATCGTTACGTTCAAGTGATACCAGCCCGGACGGCAGAATGGCTTTCTGTGCGAGGGTCCCGTGCCGGGATATATGACCTGTAAAAGGGAGTTTGATTAAAAGGAGAAACGCATGGCAGAGAAACAGCGTGTCATGATCGTGGATGATGACCCGTCGATCGCGGAGCTCATCAGCCTGTATCTGATGAAAGAGTGCTATGACACTCTGACAGTTGAAGACGGAGAAGAAGCGCTCCGGCAGTTTCCGGTCTATCGGCCGGATATCATCCTGCTGGATCTGATGCTTCCGGGCATAGACGGATATCAGGTCTGCCGGCAGCTCAGGATGGATTCGGATGTGCCGATCATCATGCTGAGCGCCAAGGGCGAAGTGTTTGACAAGGTGCTCGGCCTGGAGCTGGGAGCAGATGACTACATCATCAAACCGTTCGATTCCAAGGAGCTGGTGGCAAGGGTAAAGGCGGTGCTGCGCCGCTATAATGCGCGCCCGGAAAAGAGCAGCAGAAAAGATACGAGCGGCGAATGCGTCGAGTATCCCGGTCTGACGGTCAACCTTTCCAATTATTCGGTGAGCTATAACGGCCATACGGTGGATATGCCGCCGAAGGAACTTGAGCTTCTGTATTTCCTTGCGTCTTCACCCAACCAGGTCTTTACGAGGGAACAGCTTCTGGATAATATCTGGGGCTATGAGTATCTCGGGGACACCCGCACTGTCGACGTGCACATCAAGAGACTGCGTGAAAAGCTGCCTGACAGCAATTCCTGGGCGATCACAACAGTCTGGGGGATCGGATATAAGTTTGAACTGAAATCCGGCAAATAAGCGGCGGGTAACGAAAAATTCCTTGACAGCTTATTAAAAAGATGTATAATACGTGCATACATTTGTACGAGTGAGATCAGTATTTCACTCGAAGCGTGATAGAGGCTGCGGTCAACATAAGTAATCCCGCAAACCGTCAGGAAGCGGGGGATGAAAGGGGAGACCGCCGAAGGGGCAGATGATTTCCTGATGATCTGCTGCCTGGGACGACGGACAAGATCCGCCGGACTGTCGCAGAACCGGATCAACCGGCCGGTTTGCTGCGGAGAGCTGTCATGACCGGGGATAATATGCAGTTCCTTCAAAGAGTCATGATAGAGACTATCATGACTCTTTTTTTAAACGGTTAACGGAGAGGAGATTTTAATGTTTGTAAACACGTTCTGGTCACTTGTACCTCCTATCGTGGCGATCGCCCTGGCGCTGATCACGAAAGAAGTATACTCATCTCTTTTTATCGGCATCCTGTTCGGAGGCCTTCTGTACTCCGGCTTCAGCTTTGTCGGGACCATGGAGCATGTCTTTGTTGACGGCATGATCGGTTCCCTGGCCGATTCATGGAATGTCGGCATCCTGATCTTCCTGGTCATCCTCGGCGGCATGGTCATGCTGATGAACCGCGCAGGCGGCTCGGCAGCATTCGGACGCTGGTCTGTGACCCACGTCAAGACCAAGTTCGGCGCACAGCTTGCCACGATCGCACTGGGCGTTCTGATCTTCATCGACGACTATTTCAACTGCCTTACGGTCGGTTCGGTCATGCGTCCGCTGACAGACAAGCACGGTATCAGCCGCGCAAAGCTCGCGTACCTGATCGATGCAACGGCAGCTCCGGTATGTATCATTGCTCCGATCTCTTCCTGGGCGGCAGCGGTGACCGGCTTTGTTGACGGTGCGAACGGACTGACGCTGTTCATCCGCGCGATCCCGTACAACTTCTACGCATTCCTGACGATCGTCATGATGATCGTACTTGCGGCCAAGGACTTTGATTACGGCCCGATGAAGATGGTGGAGATGAGCAACCGCCTCAACATCAGCACTGCGGATCCGTCTATCACAGGCGCGGAGGATCAGCCGAATCCGCCCGTCAGCTCCAAGGGCAAGGTCATTCATCTGGTGCTTCCGATCATTTCACTGATCATCTGCTGCGTCATCGGCATGATCTACACCGGCGGATTCTTCGAGGGAGAGTCCTTCGTGGATGCATTTGCAAATTCCGACGCATCCGTAGGTCTGGTTTACGGTTCCTCCGTTGCCATGCTGATCACCATCCTTTTCTATCTTGCAACCCGTGTTTTAAGCTTCAAGGACTGTATGAACGCGATCCCCGAAGGATTCAAGAGCATGGTCCCCGCCATCCTGATCCTGACCTTTGCATGGACACTGAAGGCTATGACCGATTCTCTCGGCGCGAAGGAATATGTCGCTGCTATGGTTGAAAATGTCGCGGGCAACAACGCCATCATGAGCTTCCTGCCGGCATTTGTTTTCCTGATCGGCTGCTTCCTGGCATTTGCGACCGGTACTTCATGGGGCACTTTCGGTATCCTGATCCCGATCGTTGTCAATGTATTCAATGCTGATCTGGGCAACGAGCTGATGATCATCGCGATCTCCGCCTGCATGGCAGGTGCCGTCTGCGGCGACCACTGCTCACCGATCTCGGATACTACGATCATGGCTTCCGCCGGTGCGGAGTGCGATCATATCCAGCACGTATCGACCCAGCTTCCGTATGCGATCACGATCGCGGCTATCTCCCTGGTATGCTATATCCTTTCCGGCTTTATCCGCAACTGGGTCATCTGCATGCCGCTCGGCATCATCCTTACGATCGTTGTCCTTCTCTGCGTAGGCAAGATGTACGGCAAAAACGCAGAAGCCTGATCTGCCGCACAGAATAAATGATCAAATAAGAAACCCGTCCGAAGATCCTTTGGGATCCCCGGACGGGATTTTCATTTTTGGACGGGAAATTTCTGATGCCGGACCGGTACGAAGACCGGTCTGCTCACCGGGCGGTGGCGGAGAAATTCAGAACGATGATCCCCGGGCCGGTATGAGAACCGATAACGGGACCGACGTCCTCGATAAACTCGGCTTTGCGGCCGGTCTTTTCGAAGATCATCTGCTCTACTAAAGCGGCGTCATCCGCGGCATCCGCGTGGTTGATGACGTAAGGAACGCCGCCGGCCTGTGTGCCGGTGACTTTGCCGTCGGGCCCGATGGAACTGCCGAGCCTGACATACTGATCGGCAAGGGAGGCCAGGGAGGCCTTGCGGCCGCGCATTTTGAACATGTTGTTGAGTTTGCCCTCATCGTCCACATGGAGGACCGGGCGGATGTTAAGGAGATTGCCGGCAAACGCCGCAGCAGCGCTGACTCTGCCTCCGCGCTTTAAGTATACGAGATCGTCTACAGTGAACCAGGTGGCGATTGAGGGGCACAGATTCCGTACAAATGCCGCGGCGTCGTCCAGATCCGCACCTTCGTTCTTTTTGTTCACGGTCAGCCATACGAGAAGGCCCTGTCCGCCGGAAGCGCATAAAGTATCAATGGCAATGATCCTGCGGTCCGGGTACTCTTCTGACAGCTCATTGGCAGCGGCAATGCCCTGCTCGCTGGTCGTGCTGATGCCGGAGTCAAAGCCGATATAGAGGATATCGTTACCTGCTTCGAGGACCGGGCGGAAGAGATCTTTGAAGATCTCGCTGTTGATCGCCGAAGTGCGGCTGAGACCGCCGGCGCGCATCTTATCGTAAAAATCCTTCGGACTCATCTCACGGTTGGTGTATTCCTGATCTTCACCGTCAAAACGGAAGGTCAGATCGGCGCTGATCACGCCCCACTTCTGAAGTGTAGCGGGAGCGATGTCACAGCCGGAATCAGTAGCGATAATATAAGCCATTTCATACCTCCAGGATATAAGATAGATCTTTCAGATCACATTATCTAATCTATGAGACAAGATTAACAGATAATTGAAACTTAGTCAACAGGAAAAGCAAAACTTACATCTTGTCATAAAGATGATTTAGAGATATAGTGTCAGTGGATACTATTTCCGGACAAATGAAGGAGAATGAATGGAATTTGACAAGGCGCTGATCGCGGGCAAGCTGCGCAGATGGGAAAAATACATCGACAGATTCAGACTTCCCGACTGGGAGAGCATTCCTGACATCGGCCTGTATATGGAGCAGGTCCTGCTTTTGCTGCGGGACTACTTTGACTATATACCTCCGGAACTTGTGGAGGAAGACCTGATCACCGCGGCGGCGATCAACAACTATGTAAGGAAAAAGGTGATACCGGAGCCGCAGAAAAAAAAGTATTACCGGCTGCATATTGCCTATCTCATCATCATCTGCCTGCTGAAGCAAATGCTCAGCATCACAATGATCCAGCGTTTCATGCCGCTCGGGCTTTCGGAAGAGGAGGCCAGGGAGAAGTACAACCGCTATGCGGGACTGCAGCATGTGGCGACTGAAAACTTTGTGGAGGGCGTCCGGATGGCGGGCGGAAAGATCCTGGATCATAAAGATGCTCCCGCAGGGGCTGCGGAGAGTACGGAAGACCTGATCATGGTCTCCGTGATCTACGGCGGGCTGGCGCGCGTCCTGGCGGACAAGCTTCTGCATCTGGAAGGGAAGACACTGGAAGACGGCGGAAGCATTGCCATAGAAGAGGCTTGAAATAAGGCGGCAGTTTGTGTATACTGGAAAAGTTCACTTGAACTTTTGTTCATAAATAATTGATCCAACGCTTTCAATGGCGGAAAGGTGGAAATGAATGGCTGACAACAAGAAACTCGTAGAAGACATCACATCCATGGATGTTGACTTTGCGCAGTGGTACACGGATGTAGTAAAAAAAGCGGAGCTTTGCGATTATTCTTCCGTGAAGGGCTGCATGATCATGGAGCCGGCGGGCTTTGCGATCTGGGATGCGGTCCGTGAAGGACTGGATAAGAGGTTTAAGGAGACCGGCGTAGAGAACTGTGCTATGCCGCTGTTTATCCCCGACAGTCTGCTTCAGAAGGAAAAGGACCATGTCGAAGGATTCGCTCCCGAGGTCGCGTGGGTCACAATGGGCGGTTCGGAAAACCTGCAGGAAAAGCTGGCTGTTCGTCCGACATCCGAGACACTGTTCTGTGATTATTATGCAAAGAAGATTCATTCGTACCGTGATCTTCCGAAGCTTCTGAACCAGTGGTGCTCCGTAGTGCGCTGGGAGAAGACGACCAGACCCTTCCTTCGTTCCAGAGAGTTCTGGTGGCAGGAAGGACATACGGCGCATGCTACGGCGGAAGAATCCAGAGAGCGCACGATCCAGATGCTGAATGTCTATGCGGATTTCTGTGAAGAGGATCTGGCGATCCCCGTCATCAGAGGACAGAAGACCGAGAAGGAGCGTTTTGCCGGCGCGGAGGCGACATTTACGATCGAGGCTCTGATGCACGACGGACAGGCGCTGCAGTCGGGCACATCCCATGATTTCGGCGACGGTTTCGCAAAAGCGTTCAATATACAGTATACGGACAGAGACAACAAGCTGCAGTATGTACATCAGACATCCTGGGGCTTAAGCACCCGTATCATCGGTGCGATCATCATGGTACACGGCGATAACGACGGCCTCAAGCTGCCGCCGCATATCGCACCGGTACAGATCATGATCTGCCCTATTCAGCAGCAGAAGGCCGGTGTGCTCGATAAGGCAGCCGAGCTTAAGGAGTGTCTGAAGAAAGCAGGTATCCGCGTAAAGCTGGATGACCGTGAAAAGACGCCGGGATTCAAGTTTGCGGACTGCGAGATGCGCGGTATCCCGTTAAGGGTCGAGATCGGACCGAGAGATATCGAGAACAACCAGGCAGTCCTGGTCCGCCGCGATACCCGTGAGAAGACGGTCGTGTCTCTGGATGAACTTGAGACGGCAGCAGCCGGAATGCTTGAAGACATCCAGAAGAACATGTTTGAGATGGCGAAAGCGCATCTTGAGAAACATACCTTCACGGCAAAGACGATCGATGAGATGGAGGAGATCCTCGACGAGAAGACCGGTTTTGTCAAGGCGATGTGGTGCGGAGACCGGGCCTGCGAGGATGCGGTCAAGGAAAAGACCGGCGCAACGTCACGCTGCATTCCTTTCAAGCAGGAATGTGTGTGCGAGACTTGTATAAACTGTGGCAAGCCGGCACAAAAAATGGTATACTGGGGACGGGCATATTAAGCTGCGACAGTTATCATTTGCATAACAATACTGAAAAGCTGTCTGCAGCAAGCAGGCAGCTTTTTTTGTGACCCGCAATGAGGAAAAGCGACGTACGCTTGCGTACGGAGATTGCGCGAAGCAGTAAGCGTCTGCGGGACGCGGACATGCGCATGCGCAACCCTCTGCTGAGCGGACAGCAAAGACGCCTGCAGACGATAAGAAACAGGACGGATATGGAGATAAAAAACGATTTTCATATAGAACTTCCGGAAGATGTGAAGACGATCATCGGGAAGCTGGAGGAAGGCGGCCATGAAGCCTATGCCGTCGGCGGCTGTGTGAGGGATTCACTGCTTTCCAGGATCCCGGGCGACTGGGATATCACGACTTCCGCAAGGCCGGAGGAGATCAAGGCAAGGTTTCGCAGGACAGTAGATACCGGCATCGAACACGGCACCGTTTCGGTACTGATGGGCAGCAGGTCCTATGAGGTCACGACCTACCGGATCGACGGCGAATATGCCGATCTCAGGCATCCGAAAGAGGTACAGTTTACGACCTCTCTGGAAGAGGACCTGAAACGCAGGGACTTCACTATCAACGCCATGGCGTACAACGAGAGGACCGGACTGGTGGATCTCTTTGACGGCAGGGGAGACCTGGAACGCCATCTGGTGAGGTGTGTCGGAGATCCTGACGAGCGCTTTGACGAGGACGCGCTGCGGATACTCAGGGCGGTCCGTTTTGCGGCACAGCTGGATTTTGATATCGAGGAAGGGACGAGGAACGCCATCAGCGGCCATGCGGCCAATCTTGCCGCGGTCTCCAAAGAGCGGATCCTGACGGAAGTGACCAAACTGATCTGCTCTGCCCATATTGAGAAGACCGAAGATCTTCAGACACTGGGGCTTGCGCCATATATTGCCGGGTGCTTTACGGCGATCAATCCAGGACATATCGCTGAGCTGAAAGCCTGGGCTGCCACGGAGGAAGCGCAGGAGGACCGCATCTTTGCGGCGGAGGCCTCTGCCTGGTCCCGGTCTGTCCATGCGGATGATGCTG
Source organism: Lachnospiraceae bacterium (assembly GCA_017388745.1). GTDB lineage: Bacteria > Bacillota > Clostridia > Lachnospirales > Lachnospiraceae > Avilachnospira. The sequence goes on from JAFPHE010000099.1 coordinate 8,981, forward strand.
AAGAGGATGAGACCGCAAAGGACGATAACACGGCGGAGACTTCCGGGACAAAGCCCGAAGCGGACGGGGATGCACCGAAAGGCATCGAGGGCGTGCCTATGAATAATGTTTTCGCTCTGTTCGGACTTCCTGCCCCTGCGGCATCCGGAACAAAGCAGGAGACAAAGTCCGATAAAGCAGCAGAAGAGATGATGGCGGCTTACGATCTTACAAGTCCGGTTTCGACAGACCGGCGGTATATACGCTATGCCTTTCTTCTGCAGGGACTGGACAGGAAGACAGCTCAGGACCTTTTAAGGAACCTGAAGGCGGACAATGTGACCGTGAAGCAGGGATCCCTGCTGGCGGATATGAGCATGAAGCCTCTTCCTGCAGACCGATACGGGCTTAAGAAGGTGCTGGCCACCATGAAGCCGGAGCTGTTCCGCGATCTTCTTTTTATCAAGCTTGCGTCAAGGGGCACCGGGATGTACCGGCAGGCATGTGAGTCAGAAGACATCCGGGAATTGATAAGTACCTTTGAGGATATCATGGAGATGGGGGAGCCGGTATACATCAATGACCTCGTTCTTACGGGCAGTGACCTCATCAGCCTCGGCGCCGCAGAAGGTCCGGAGATCGGTGAGATCCTGAACCGGATGCTGGACG
>JAFPHE010000100.1 GCA_017388745.1 Lachnospiraceae bacterium
GCAGCCTGAGTGGTAGCTGCTTCGGTCTGTACATTTTCCGTCTGCTTGCCTCCGCACGCCGCAAGGCCGAGAACGGTCACGGCAGTCAGTGCCAGTATCAGGTTTCTTTTCTTCATAACTCTATCATCTCCATTACTTTGATATCTGTATTACCGGAAGAAGTGCCTTCCGCGAACTTTCCTTAGTGTACACTAAAGCTCTTAAGCATTCTATAGAAAAACTCTTAAAAATAGATTAAATCTTCCCATGCAGTTCCTCAAAGCCCGGCTGCTCCATGGTGCCGTTTTTCTTCCGTCCGATCTTCCGGAAGTTTTCCCTGATATCCTGCTCATAGCCGTTTTCCGACGGTTCATAGAATACTTCGTCTTTCACGGCGTCCGGAAGATACTGCTGGTCGACGTAGTTATGCGGATAATCATGGGCGTACTTATATCCGGTGCCGTTCCCCCTGAACTCGCCCAGGCCCTCGCCGCCGCGGTCAGCCTCATAGTGCACGTCCCTTAAGTATACCGGGACAGGGAGATTGCCGGTCCGGCGCACGACCTCCTGCGCCTTATCGATCGCCATCACGACCGCATTGGACTTGGGTGCGCACGCCACATAGGTCGCCGCATGCGTGAGGATGATGCGGGCTTCCGGAAGGCCTACGCGTTCGACCGCAAGGGAAGCATTGACAGCGACCACGAGCGCCATCGGATCGGCGTTGCCCACGTCCTCCGAAGCACAGATCATGATGCGCCGCGCGATAAACTTGATGTCTTCTCCCGCTTCCAGCATCCGCGCGACATAGTATGCCGCCGCATCGGGATCGGAGCCGCGCATGCTCTTGATAAAAGCGGAGATCGTGTCATAGTGGTTGTTGCCGTCCTTGTCATACCCGATCGCACGCTTCTGGATGCATTCCTGCATGATGTCGAGGGTCAGATGGATGCGTCCCGCATTCGGTCCGTCCGGATCCGGGTCGGTGGTCAGCACCGCCAGCTCGATGGCATTGAGTGCTGCTCTTGCATCGCCCTCCGCGATATCGCTCAGGAAATCAACGGCATTGTCATCAATATAAGGGCGGTACATGCCCATTCCCTTTTTATCGTCTTCGACCGCACGGTGAATGAGCGTGCGGATATTGGCAGCGGAAAGCGGCTTCAGTTCAAACAGCCTTGACCTTGAGATCAGCGCCCGGTTCACTTCAAAAAAGGGATTCTCTGTGGTCGCTCCGATCAGAGTCACCGTCCCGTCCTCGACAAAAGGCAGGAGATAGTCCTGCTGCGCCTTGTTGAAGCGGTGGATCTCGTCAATAAAGAGGATCGTCTTTCGCGCATACATCGCCATGTTCTGCTTCGCTTCCGCAACGACTTCTTCCATATCTTTCTTGCCCGCGGTCGTCGCATTCAGCTGTTTGAAGTCGGCATTGGTCGTATTGGCAATGACCCTCGCGATCGTCGTTTTGCCCGTGCCGGGCGGGCCGAACAGGATGACGGAACCGAGCTTGTCCGCCCTGATCGCGCGGTAAAGGAGCTTGTCCTTTCCGATGATGTGCTCCTGGCCGACGATCTCATCGAGAGTATCCGGACGCAAACGTGATGCCAGAGGACCTTCGCCCCTGGCATTCTGTCTGTTCATGTTCTGTTCGCGCATGTAATCAAATAGATCCATAATTCTTACCGCCGATCTTCCGGACAAACAGCCGGCATGTCCGGGCCATTGCCTATGCCGGCAGAGGACGGTCACACTCCTTCTTTTCGAAACCGATGATATAGCCGCCCTTTTCCGCGTAATAGCTGCAGAGTTCCGTCGTGCGGTGGATATCGATCCACACCTTCTCGCCGAACTTCTCCCGGATCAGTGCCGCCAGTGCCTGGGCGTCGGGAAGGTTGCGGTTGTGGGAGATCACGACCCTGCCGCCGTTGTAGCCGTAAGCAAGCATCTGCTTGAAGGTGCCGAGCAGCACCCGTTTCGCTCCCC
>JAFPHE010000101.1 GCA_017388745.1 Lachnospiraceae bacterium
CAGGTATTTCGCGCCTTCGATGACCGCTGTCCTTCCCGCGATCTCGCTCATGCAGTACAGGCAGGGAAGGCTTCCCTTCTTATCCACGATCGTCTCGTATGCCATCGCGGTGACTTCCTTCTCCAGAAGCGCCTTTGTGAGCTCCGCGTCCGCTGCCAGGTGGAAGTAGGTGAAGATGATCAGGCCGGGTCGGAAGTACTGATACTCGCTTTCAAGAGGTTCTTTGACTTTCACGATCATTTCGGAACTGTCCCAGACTTCCTTTGCGCTGTCCAGGATGACTGCCCCGTTTTTGATATACTCCTCATCCTCGAATCCGGATCCGAGTCCCGCGCCTTTTTCCACATAGACTTTGCAGCCTGCCTGCACGTATGCGCCGACGGCGCCCGGTGTAAGGCCGACACGGAATTCATTGTTTTTGATTTCTTTTGGAAGACCGATAATCATTTCTTTTCCCCCTCTTTGTTAATCATTTATACTGTAAAACACCCTGAGTTGTTTTCATACTGCTTCAGGCCTGAAACTCCCTGGCCGCTTCGCCGAAACGCCTGCAGCCTTCCGTGATCTGTTCGACGGTATTGGGCGTAAATGCCATTCGGTAGCCGCCGTGCGCCAGTCCGTCCGCGGAGAAGGAGGAAGACGGCGAGAATGCGACCTTGTGCTTATAGCAGCATTGCTGGAATTCCGTTTCATCCACACCCTCCGGGGAGCGGACATAGCAGAACAGGCCGCCTTTGGCGTCATAGAGTTTCCACCCTTCGGGGAGGTAACGGTCAAAGCCCTCACGGGCAGCTTTCCATTTGGTTTTATTGATACGGACAATGTTGCGGACATTTGCCTCAAAATCATAGTCACGCATGATATTGCGGCAGATCAGCTGGTTCAGGCACGGCGTATTGGAATCGATCGCAGCCTTGTTATTCGTGGCGATCCGGATGATCTCGGGCTCCGCCATGATGAAACCGACTCTTAAGCCGGCCGCGATCGTCTTGCTGAAGGTCCCGAGATAAACGACCCGCTTCTCTGTATCCATGCTTTTGATCGTGGGAACATCTTCACCTTCATAGCGGAGATCGCTGTAGGGGTCGTCTTCAACAATGATCTTATCGTAACGGCAGGCCAGTTCATAGATCGCCTTCCGCTTTTCCAGAGAGGTGGTGATGCCCGTGGGGTTGCTGAAGGTGGGGATCAGATAAATGAAGCTCACTTTATCCGTTGTCTTCAGCAGGTGCTCCAGATGATCGGGGTCGGGCCCGTCATCTTCCAGCCGGATGCCTACCGTCTCTCCGCGGAAACCGCGGATCGTATCGATCATTCCGGCATAGGTGATCTCTTCCGTGATGACCCTGTCCCCGTCATTCGTAAAGATACGCGGAAGGAGATACAGGCCCTGCTGACCGCCGGTGATGATCAGCATATCGTTTCCCGCGGTGTCAATACCCCTTACCTCGCGCAGACGCTTCATGATCACGTCCTTGAATTCCTGATCGCCGCCGTTGTTGGTATAGAGCAGGATATCTTCGGGATAGTTGGTTACGATATCCGTGGCGACGTCGCGGATCGTTTCCCGGGGAAGTGCTTCAAAGGCGGGATTGCCTTCCCCGAAAGCAAGAAAATCAGGGTCGCTTCTCGATAATGCATCGATGACCCTGATGATCGGCTGCTTGCTGTCTTTTGCCCGCTCTGCAAACTGTATCTTCATCTGGCGCTCCTGTCTCCGGATACCGGTAAATGCTCAGTTTTTAATAATACTATCTGTATTCATCATAGCCTCTGCCGGCGATTTCTTCAACCCGCATGCTGTCCGATGAAATACTTTATTATTTCAACAAACTGTGGTATATAAGACATATCAGGACAGGACATAAGGATCCTGTTCCTTTACAGATCTGCATATGCCGTTTTCTTCACTGCGAGGTCCGTTCAATGTATACACTGAAAGACTTTCTCACCGAATTCACCCCCTATGGCGTAAAGCTGTTCAACAGGCCGGACATGCTTCAGAACACCGGGATCGAATCGATCTCCGTACAGGAGTATCCCCTGGAAGGCTATAAAACGGAAAATGAACTTGTGCTGAGCACGATCATCGGCTGTGAAAACGATGAGGAAAGGCTCTTGAAGTTTATCAGGACGATCCGTCAGGGCGGCGCCGTCGCATTGGGGATCTCCGTGCTGGGAGACGGTTTCAGTCCTTCGGAGGCGGTCCTGGAGTATTGCAATGACAGCGGGTTCACACTGTTTTTCCTGCCATGGGAACTCCGTTTTGCCTTTATCACAAAAACGGTCCTGAACAAGGTCCGTGAGTCCTCTTTAAGCATGTACAGGGAGCTGCAGGAAACGCTCCTGCACAGCTTCCTGATCCAGGAAGGGCTGGAAACAGCAGCCAGTACGCTGTACTATTTCTTCTCCGCTCCGGTCTCCATTTATGACAGCAATCACATCCTGAAACAGCATTTTCCGAATACGGAGGGGGACAGTCCGTCTTCCGGAACCGGATCTTCAGAGTCAGGCGGAAGCATCAGCTTCCCGCTGGAGGTCAATGACGCTGTTTACGGATATGTTGAAGTGTTCGGAAAAAACGATCTGGTCCAAAGCAGCTATGATATTTCCCTGGTCCAGAAATATACTTCCCTCCCCCTGTTCCTGTGGTTCAACCGCGAAAA
>JAFPHE010000015.1 GCA_017388745.1 Lachnospiraceae bacterium
GATCTCAAAGATGCTTGCAAGCGTCCTTTGGCAGGTGCTGAACGGCAGGGACATAAGCATCATTGACCGGCTGGTCATCGCGCTTCATAAGCCCGAAAAGGAGATCATGGACGCGGTCATGCATTCCGCGGAAGCCGCAGGAGTGCCGCCGGACAGGGTCAGTGTCATCAGTCATGCGGAAGCATTCGTGCATTATACGATGGCACAGGACAAGGAGCTTTACAGCAACATGGTCGGACTCTTTGACCTTTCCGATGAGTCGCTCTCGTATTACCGCCTTAAGGTCATCCGCGGCATCAGCCGCAATTCGGTGGTTGCCGAAGGGACCGACCTCGAGGAGGCATTCCAGATCGGTATCCTCAAAAACGAGTCGGGATCGGCGCTTGGGGACCGGATCATGACCGATGCTGCCAAACGCTATCTCGGCAGCGATATCTTTTCGACCGTCTTTCTGACAGGCAAGGGCTTTGAACGGACCGACTGGGCTAAGAATTTCATAGCCTATACCTGCAGGCGCCGCAGGGTCATGTATGAAAAAGGTCTTTTTGCGATCGGCGCGGCGGAACTTGCGGAAGAACAGTTCTTCGGGCAGGAAAAGCCCTACCTGATCTTCTGTGACACGAGGGTCGCGGCGGAAGTCAGTATGGAAGTGCTGATCCGCGAACGAAAATCCCGCCTTGTCCTGATCTCGCCCGGACAGCGCTGGTACAATGCCGGAGCGTATGCGGAAGTTATGCCGCGCGGCCAGGATTATCTGGACATCCAGGTCGAGCCGATGGATAAGAACGCCGAACGCCGGACGATCCGCGTCAGTCTTGCGGACTTTCCGAAACGGCCGGACCGCTGCACAAAGGCGTCCGTGGAAGTGAGTTTCTCGGATGCGGATCATCTGAGGGTCAGGGTAGCGGATCTGGGCTTCGGAGACATCTTCCCGGCAGAGGATGCGGAAGAAGAGGAGTATGTGGAACTGTGACCGGGTTTGCCGATCACTCGTTGAAGGAATAAGAAATGCCAGTCTTGTTATGCAGGCAGAAGGCCGAGCGGCCGTTCCGCCATGACAAACTGAATATCAACTTATGGAGCGAGCAGGAACTCTGCTATGTTATTTATCATTATCCGCTCCTGTGTCTGGACGGCTTTGTTTCAGAGCCGCTGTTCATGTGGATCGAACGGGATCTGCAGCGGAAGGATCTGGCGGAGCATCTGAAAGAAAACTACAGGGAAGGCGTGTCGGCGGAGAACCAGATGCTTACGATCCTGCAGGAGTGTACGTACTATGACGTCAATGAGGTCCGCGGTTTCAGCGAGCGGATCCAGGATCTGAAACGCCGTGCACCCTACGAGCTTATCTACATGGAAGGCAGGATCCTTTACGACGCCGGAAAGTACCATCTCGCCTTTGACAAGATGGAAGACGCAGTCAAAGAACTTGATCAGGAGTTCCGCCGCAGCCGCGAGGATAAGCAGATGGACGAGCTTCTCCACAAAAAGGCAGACATTTTCTGTGATCTTGCCGTCATCGCTCTCAGGATGTTCGACAATAACCGGGCCCTGGAACTGCTTACGAGTTCCCGGATGAGCGCACCGAACCAGCGGGCGGAGCGTATGCAGTATCTGATCAACGGGAGCGGGGATCTCTCGGATGCCGAAAAGCAGGAGCTCGACGACGAGAAGGAAGCGGCGCTTTCGGCCGCACGCGGAAGCGAGACTTACCGGGAAGTGGAAGAGCTCTTTGAAAAAGACGATATCCGGATCTTCAGGGATGCATCACAGATGGTGAAGAGCTGGAAGAACTTATACAGAAGGATGCTGTGAGCCGCATAATGCGGACAGGATGCGGCAGGCAGCACCATAAAAAACTGATAGTAAAAAATTAAGATACAGAGGAAAGTTGTAAGTATGAAAGAACTCGAGAAAAAGTACGATCCCTCGGCCATGGAAGGACGCATCTACCAGAGATGGATGAAGATGGGTTATTTCCATGCCGATGAAAAATCGCCTAAAAAGGCATTTTCCATCTCCATGCCGCCGCCAAATGTTACCGGCCAGCTGCATATGGGACATGCCCTGGACAATACACTGCAGGACACTCTCTGCCGCTATAAGCGCATGAAAGGTTTTGAGGTCCTGTGGCAGCCGGGCACCGACCATGCAGCGATCTCCACCGAGGTCAAGGTCATCAACAAGCTGAAGGCAGAGGGTAAGGACAAAAACGAACTCGGCCGTGAAGGATTCCTGAAGGAAGCCTGGGCATGGAAAGAAGAGTATGAGTCCCGTATCATTCACCAGATGTACAAGCTCGGTGTTTCCGCTGACTGGGACCGTCTCCGCTTCACGATGGACGAAGGTCTTTCCAAGGCGGTGGAGCATGTCTTTATCGATCTGTACAACAAAGGCCTGATCTATAAGGGCAGCCGCATCATCAACTGGTGCCCCGTCTGTAAGACTTCGATCTCGGATGCCGAAGTCGAGCATAAGGACCAGGACAGCTTTTTCTGGCATATCAACTATCCGGTCGACGGGGATCCTTCCAGAGTCCTCGAGATCGCGACGACCCGTCCGGAGACCATGTTCGGAGATACGGCAGTCGCAGTCAATCCGGCAGATGAGCGGTATAACGATCTGATCGGAAAGTATGTCATCCTTCCGCTGCTCAACAAAAAGATCCCGGTCGTCGGCGACGAGCATGCGGATATGGAGTTCGGTACCGGCTGCGTGAAGATCACACCGGCGCATGACCCCAACGACTATGAGGTCGGAAAGCGACATAACCTTGAGGAGATCTGCATCCTCCACGACGATGCGACCATCGACCTGCCCGGTACCAGATATGACGGTATGGACCGTTATGAAGCACGCAAGGAGGTCGTTAAGGATCTCGAGGAGCAGGGATATCTTGTCAAGGTCGTCCCGCACACTCACTCCGTAGGAACCCATGACCGCTGCGGCACCACGGTCGAGCCGATGATCAAGCCCCAGTGGTTCGTTAAGATGGACAGATTCGCAGGCCACTGCCGTCATGCGCTTGAAAGCGGTGAACTGCAGTTCGTTCCGGAGAACTACTCCAAGACCTATATGAACTGGGTCGACAACATCCGCGACTGGTGCATCAGCCGACAGCTCTGGTGGGGTCACCGTATTCCTGCATGGTACTGCGATAAGTGCGGCAAAGTCCACGTCGGCCATGAAGCACCTGCTTCCTGCGAGTGCGGCTGCACGGCATTCACTCAGGATCCGGATACCCTGGACACCTGGTTCAGCTCTGCGCTCTGGCCTTTCAGCACGCTCGGCTGGCCGGAACAGACCGATTCACTCAAAAAGTTCTATCCGAACGACGTCCTCGTTACCGGATACGATATCATTTTCTTCTGGGTCATACGCATGGTCTTTTCGGGATATGAGCAGATGGGAGAGACCCCGTTTGCAAAGGTCCTGATCCACGGCCTTGTCCGTGACTCGCTGGGACGCAAGATGAGCAAGTCTCTCGGAAACGGTATCGATCCTCTTGAGGTCGTCGATAAGTACGGCGCGGACGCGCTGCGCGCGGCGCTTCTCACGGGCAATGCACCCGGAAACGACATGCGTTTCCATTGGGAGAAGGTCGAGAACGAGCGCAATTTCGCTAACAAGGTATGGAACGCGACCCGCTTCATCATGATGAACGTGGAGAAGGCCGGCGATGCGGAAAGGGCTGTCTTTGAGAGTGCCGGCGGCGAGGAGAACCAGGGCGTGATCCCGGAAGGCCTCAGGCTGGCAAAAGAAGACAAGTGGATCTTGTCCCTGTACAACGACCTCGTGGACAACGTCACCCGCAACATGGACACCTTTGAGCTCGGCGTCGCGCTCGACAACATTACCGGCTTCTTATGGAATGAGTTCTGTGACTGGTATATCGAGATGGTCAAGCCGCGTCTCTACGGTGAGGACCGCGCAACTGAGGACGCGGCACTCTGGACGCTCAAGACCGTGCTCGTAGGTTCTCTCAAGATGCTGCACCCGTTCATGCCGTTCATCACGGAGGAGATCTTCGACAACCTGACTGATGAAGAGTCCATCATGATCTCCGTTTATCCGGAGTACAGCGATGACTTCTGTTTCCCGGAGGATGCGGCTGAGATCGAGAGCATCAAGGAAGCGGTCCGTGCGATCCGCAATCTCCGCAGCGGGATGGATGTGCCGCCGTCAAGAAAGGCTGCGGTCTATGCTGTCAGCGAAGACGCGAAGGTAAGGGCAGCATTTGAGGCGACTGCGGATGTGTTCAAGGCGCTTGCGGGCGCGTCTGGACTTACCGTTCAGACAGACAGGGCCGGTATCGAGCCGAACGCTGTTTCCACCGTCACATCCAACGCAACGATCTATATTCCGCTCAACGACCTTGTCGACGTTGAGAAAGAGAAGGAGCGCCTGCAGAAGGAAGTGAAACGTCTCGAAGGCGAACTTAAGCGTTCCCGCGGCATGCTCTCCAACGAGAAGTTCGTTGCAAAGGCACCTGCTGCGAAGATCGAGGAAGAACGCGCAAAGCTTGCGACCTACGAAGAAATGATGAAGAAGGTCAGCGCACAGCTTGCCAGCCTCGGCTGATCTATGCACAGCAAAAGCCCGTATCATACGGCAAATGAATAATCGCGGAAACATGCCGGACCGCCGTACATTTGGTGATTGACATTTCCGCTTTTTCAGAGTAAAGTAGACGAGTGAACAAAGAAGTTCGTGGGAGGCTGTGCTTTCTGTGGACTTCTTTTTCATTTCCCCCATGGAGCACTGCTCCGGGCGGGGCGTTATCAGCCGGGAGCAGTACAAAGCTCCTGTAAGCACACTTTGGAAACAATGCCGTTCTATTCGGCATAAGATTTACTGCAGAGATGCAGAAACATCAGGAGGAACCAGGATGAATCAGTACATTGAAAGAGTTATCAACGCCAACAAGATCAAGAACGCCAACGAGCCGGAGTTCCTGCAGACCGTAGAGGAAGTCCTTACTTCCCTGGAGCCGGTCATCGACGCTCATCCGGAGTACGAGAAGGTCGCGCTGCTGGAGCGTATGACCGAGCCGGAGCGCGTTATCGAGTTCCGTGTTCCTTGGGAGGATGACAACGGACAGGTCCATGTCAACCGCGGCTACCGTGTTCAGTTCAACGGCGCGATCGGACCGTACAAGGGAGGCCTTCGCTTCCATCCGACCGTAACCCTTTCCATGATGAAGTTCCTCGCATTCGAGCAGACCTTCAAGAACAGCCTGACCACCCTTCCGATGGGCGGCGGCAAGGGCGGCACCGACTTCGACCCGAAGGGTAAGAGCGATGCTGAAGTCATGCGTTTCTGCCAGTCTTTCATGACCGAGCTGTATCGTCATATCGGACCGGACGTTGACGTACCGGCAGGCGACATCGGCGTAGGCGGCAGAGAGATCGGTTTCCTGTATGGCCAGTACCGTCGCATCCGCGGTGCGTTTGAAAACGGCGTCCTTACCGGCAAGGGCCGTTCCTACGGCGGATCCCTTATCCGTCCGGAAGCTACCGGTTACGGCGCTGTCTACTATCTGCAGGCCGCATTGAAGCATCAGAATGACACCATCGAGGGTAAGACCGTTGTCCTTTCCGGTTACGGCAACGTATCCTGGGGCGCAGCAAAGAAACTGGTCGAACTCGGAGCAAAGCCGATCACCATCTCCGGATCCGCAGGCTACATCCTTGATGAGGCCGGCATCGTGACCGAAGATAAGATCAACTTCCTGCTTGACTGCCGTGCAGGCAGATGCAAGCTCGCTGACTATGCGGACAAGTTCGCAGGCGCGAAGTTCTTCCCGGGCGAGAAGCCGTTCGGCGTCAAGGCTGACATCGTCATGCCGTGCGCTACACAGAACGAAGTTGACCTCGAGATCGCAAAGAAGATCGTTGCCAACGGAACCAAGTATTACATCGAAGTCTCCAACATGCCGACCTCCAATGAAGCTCTGAAGTATCTCCTTGGCCAGGATATCGTCGTAGCACCGTCCAAGGCGGCAAATGCCGGCGGCGTACTTGTCAGCGGACTTGAGATGAGCCAGAACTCCGAGAGGATCTCCTGGACCGCGGAAGAGGTCGATGAGAAGCTTCACCGCATCATGACCAGCATCCACGATGATTCTGCAGCTGCAGCCGAGAAGTACGGCCTGGGCTACAACCTCGTCGCAGGCGGCAACATCGTCGGTTTCCTGAAAGTTGCGGACGCAATGATGGCACAGGGAATCTACTGATACCTTTGAATGACGAGGGAGCGCGCAGCGGCACGCTTTTATAAGAAATCTCCAGGATAACAGAGGAAGAAAGCCTGCTTTCTTCCTCTGTTTCTGATTTAAGGGACCCCGCAATATACATTCTGTGATTTCTTTTATCCCGTAATAATGGTATTCTTATTACAGTCGGTAGATTTGACATAAAACCGCAGCCTGTTTCATACCGGCTGCTAAAAAGGACATATATTTGGAGCTGCCTGATGGATAAAGCCTTAAAGAAAACAAACAAAGGATCCGCATCCGGACCCGTGAAACAGGATCTTCGCCTCGCTGTACTGGAAAATGAAAGTATCCGGCTTACCTTATGCAATTTCGGGGCTTCAGTCTATGCTCTGGAGTATAAGTATCCGGACGGACACAGTCAGCATATCGCTCTCGGCAGTGACACCCCTGAGCTCTTCTCAAAAAACCCTTATTATTACGGTGCGACTGTAGGAAGGGTCGCAAACCGCATTAAGGATGCGGAGCTGCCGCTTGGCAACAGGGTCTTCATGCTGAGCCGGAATGAAGGGAACAACCACATTCACGGCGGTTTCAGGGGCCTGTCCGGAAGGATCTGGGATATGGAAAAGAGCGGTGATTCGGTACTGTTTACCGTATTCAGCCCTGATGGTGATGAAGGCTATCCCGGAAACTTAAACGTCTCCGTCCGCTATACTCTGAATAACGATGAAATACTGATAGAATTCATGGCGGGATCAGACAGTGATACAGCATTCAGCCCGACAAATCATACATACTGGTGTCTCGGCGGACCCGGATCAAAGATCGATGATGAGATCCTCTGTCTTGCGGCAGGGAAATGCATCGAGGTGGATAAAGAAAAAATACCGACCGGCAGGATCGTGGAAGCAGAAGACACGCCCTTTGATTTCAGAAGCCCGGTCAGGATCGGAGATCAGATGTACGCCGAACATCCGCATCTGAAAGCGAATGGCGGGTATGATATCTGCTACGTACTTGACCCTGATCTGAACGGGCCTGCGGGAAGCGTGGAAGATCCGGAAAGCGGATTAAGGCTCGAAGTGGAATCGTCTTTTCCGGGGATCCAGCTTTATACGGGAAACTGCCTGGATGACAGAACGGGACGCGACGGTATTGCTTTCGGACCGCATTCAGCCCTTTGCCTTGAATGCTGTGCATTTCCCGATACAGTCCATCATAAGGACTTCGGATCGGTTTTATTAAAGGGAGGAGAAGTCCGGAAGGATCATATCAGATACCGTATTCAATACAATAAGTAATGCCGACCGGTTCTGATTGCGTCGGCAGGACAAATAGGGTATGATTTAAAAAGATTTTTCGGAGCGGTTCATAATACATGACGGGAAGGCACAAGAGAAAACACAGAGGGCTCTTTGGAAAGCTGCGGACGGCAATGCCGGCAGCTTTCATTTGCGTGCTGATGATGCCTCAGATGCTCCTTCCTGCACTGGCGGCTCCGTCTTCATATTACCCACCGCTCGATCACAGGGATGCCGGTATCCACGAGTTTCAGTACACAGACCTTGATCTGGAGGGAACGGAAGAGATCTGCGACAGGTTCTACCGGGAACTTGCAGCCGGGTCTGATATGAATAAGGACCAGATCGTAAGCGATTATCAGCAGCTTCTCCAGGCGTTTGATCTGATCTCCGATAAGATGCAGGCACTGCAGGCGCAGTATTATGTGACTCCCGACGATGCCGCCCTGACCGCACAGATCGCCCGCTACCGTGCTTTTTTGACGGACCAGGAGAGCTATGTCCGTTCGCTGCTCGCAGTGACACTTCAGTACGATGAATACAGTTTTCTGACGGACCTTCTGACGGAGGAGGAGAAGGATATGATCCGCCGTTCGACGGAAGTACCGTCCGCACCTGCGGCAGAAGCTACTTCAGAAGATGAGACACCTGCCGGGGAAGAGCAGACCGCCGGCGGGACTGCGGATCTTATCCCCCAGGTCCGGGACGGCATCAGGGAACTGACAGGAAGATATTATATGGAGGCAGGGCAGGCGGAGCCGGATCCGCGAAAGCTCACGGATATCTACCTGCAGCTTGCAGCCGGCAGAAACATGCTTGCCGGACTCAGCGGTTATGAGGATTACGCAGCTTATCAGGCAGTCTTCGGTCACAATGTCATGACGGAAGAAGAAGCGGATGCCGTTCACAGCGTCATCCGTGAAGAGATCGTGCCCGTTTACCGTGAGGTCCGCAGTGCCATCAACAGGCTTCAGCTCAGTGACCTTGAAGGCAGTGCTCCTGCGGACATCGATGCGCAATGGGAAGCGCTGCGCCCTGTCATCACCGCAGTACACCCGGATCTTGCGGAAGCCTATGATTATCTGACCGCGAACCGTCTCTATGTCAGGAGCGTCGCTCCGCTTTCCGCATTTACGTCACCGCTTTATACGACCAACAGCGCGTTCATCTTTACATCCCCAAAGGATTTCCTCGAGGATGAATACATGAACATGACCCATGAATTCGGGCATTTCAACAACGATTACCACACGGACGACCGTCAC
>JAFPHE010000102.1 GCA_017388745.1 Lachnospiraceae bacterium
AAACAGGAGGGCAAGAAGATGAAAGGAATCGCAAAACGAGTAGCCACCATATTCCTGATGTTGGCTGTGATCTTTACGTTCACGCCATTTATCGGTGATGTGACAGACGGCGCAATGGGCGCGCAGGACGTTCATGCTGCTTCAATATATAAACCAAGCATCGACATGGATGCCGGCTATGTGCATCTATATATCTATACGCCGTATGCTGGAAGCCAGCCGACCGGGATCGGAGAATACACTCAAGTGCTTCATCCTGTTGATGGATTTCCCAGGTTGCAAATCGTCGAGACATGGGAAGACATGGATGGGAATGAAGTCAAGGGGACTTTTGAAGAAGGGAATACATACACTTACAAGGCGGTGATTCAGTCTGTTGCCGGGACCGCAGCGACGGCACCCGATATCCGGAAGTTTGATATTGATGTGTATCATGCATGGACAGGGCAGAAGCTTGACTGGGGCGATGCAACAATCACGCGAGAGCCTGATGTGAAAGGCAAGAATTACATTGTCACCTATACTGCTGTATTTAAAGCCAAAGCCCCGCAGTCAAGAGATAAGGGAGCATATACGATAGACCTGCGCGATGGAAAGGCAGACGTAGACTTCCGCGACGAAGCGGTCAGTCAGAGTTTTGAGTATCTCACTCATATCTGGGGCATGACCAGCGAGTCGCATCTTTATGACGTCGCGTTTGATGTTGATTTAGACGGCACATACGACATAGGACTGATTGCTGATGATATGATTGAGGGCGGCTTGTATCAAGCAGTTGTCGTTCCGGGCGCCAGTATGAAAACAAAACGAACGACTGTCTTGCATAAGGACTACCAGAAGAGCCTGGATATGAAAGACAGGTATTATTATAGTAAGGTTACTGTGATCATTGCAGATCCCGTCAATATCAAAAGCGCGTCCGTCTCCGGAATCAAAAGCAAGACATACACCGGAAAAGTGATCAAGCCAACGCCGGTCGTCAAGCTGAAAGGGAGCAAACTGGAAGCAGGCACAGACTATACTGTGACAATCAAGAACAGCAGCGGAAATGAGGTCTCTTCGCCCAAGAAAGTCGGCAAGTATACGGTTTACATCAAAGGGAAGGGCGATTACACCGGAACGATCACGAAAAGCTACAAAATCAACCCGGAGGGAACGACGCTGAAAGCACCTAAGTATTACAAGAAGGGCAAAACCTTTGTGACCGTGAAGTGGAATAAACAGGCCGCGAAGATGAGTGTCTCCAGAATCACCGGCTATCAGGTACAGGTGGCGACCAATAAGAGCTTCACCACCGGTAAGAAAACAGCACTGGTGAAGGGCTACAGCAAGGTGTCGAAGAAGTTCACCAAGCTCAAGAGCGGCAAGAAGTACTACGTACGTATCCGCACCTACAAGACGGTGAACGGTGTTACGTGCTATTCACCATGGTCAACTGTCAAAACCGTGACGACAAAAGAATAGATTGTAATCATTAGAAAAAGGGAGCCCTGCGGGGCTCCCTTTTATTGTGTTCGGATGCGATTCCTTTATTCGCCGTCGGACTCTCCATCCGGCTGATCGAAGTAGTACCCGTAGTGCTTGTTCTCGATCGGTGTGTGTCCGTACTTGTACTGCAGCAGTTCACTGACCGTCACGAACTGGTACCCCTGCTCCTGCAGCCATGGCACGAGCCGCTCTGTCGCTTCTGCGGAAGAGCTGTAGATCGAATGCATCAGGACGATGCACCCGTCGAGATTGCCGGAGCCCTGTACGACATCGACGACTGCGTCCGCATTGCGGCTCTGCCAGTCGAGCGTATCGATGTTCCAGTTGACCGAGGGCAGACCGAAGATCTGGGCGATCTCATCGCTGCCGTTGCCGTACGGCGGCCGCATGACTGTCGGCGGCTGGCCGGTGGCGTTGGTGATCGCATCGATGGATTTCTGTGCTTCGTTCTCGACGCCATCTGTGCTGAGTTCGTACAGATTGGGATGCGAGTACGAGTGCGAACCGACCTCGCAACCGAGCTGGAGTTCACGCTGCAGCAGCTTGGCGCCGCGGTCGCCTTCTTCATCGACGCGTTCGCCTAGTTCAAAGAAGGTCGCCACTGCGTCATACTCTTCGAGCACGTTGAGGATGCGGTCCGTCGAATCGTCGACGCTGGGGCCGTCATCATAGGTCAGGGCGATCATCGGTTTGCTCGGGTCGATGATGCGCTTACCGATGTCATCACGGATAACGCCGTCGAACTTGCCGTAGGGGATGGTCATGGCGATCGCCCCCTGATCAGCTGTCACGACAGTGCCGCTGTTCCAGAAGAACCGGACGCCGGCTTCGGTCAGGATGAAGTTATCAATAGCGGTGTCGATCTTGGAGGTATAGTCCTCGGTGAGGTTGTCTTTGTAGTTCTCGGTGAGGAAGGTCTCGGCTTCTTCTTTGAAGACGCTCTCGTAATCGCCGTAGAACATCTGCGAGAGAGTCAGTTCTCCGCCCGTCTTCGTCGCGATGTTGTAGCAGTCGACTTCTTCGCTCAGCGATTCCTCTTTATCGATCTTCTCATAATGGAACGTGTGGATCGCAAGGCCTTCTGCGTCGTAGGGCGTCCCGGAAGCTTCGTATCCGGCGACCAGTGCGACCTGGTTGCCCTGGGCAACGGTCTGGTTGTCTTCCTCGAAGTTCTTCTTGTCACTTGCCCACTTATCGGCCACGGCTTTGTCGATGTCCTCGTATCCGGTGGTCGGAAGGTTGGTCGCGAAGGACATGGGTTCGCCGTATTCCTGGACCTTGGTGGGTTCGTACAGTTCCATGTCGCCGTCGATGCTCTTGAACAGGCTGTCCGAGTACTTGATGAACCCGTTTTCGCTGTTGTAGCCGGTGTTGTTGGCGAGCAGGTGCTTGACGCCGAAGATGGCAAGAAGGGCGATCAGCGCGATCACGATCACTGCCAGGATGAACCGTCTGATCTTAATGACCCGGTAACGGCGCGCTCTGCGGTTTGGTTTTCCATTTCGATAATTCTTAGCCATGATGATATTCTTTATTCCCCACTTGTATTGTGTTTTTGCATTTAAACCACCCATTATCCTACCATATATAGAGGTGGGTTAAAAGGCTTCTGAACCAAAATAAGTATGATGCGGGTATCTTTGCGGTATCTGCAGATAACCTTAAGATTCTCTGCGTGGTGCCACGATCAGAGTATGTGCATAGCGATTCCTCGGCGGGTGCGCAGTGTGACGCCTGTGAAACCACCGCAATCTGTGATATAATATCAAAAGGTATGCGATATAGGAGGTGACATCCCTGATGGATGACCATACAGTATGGATGATCGTCGTCATCGCCGTGCTTGTTGTTTTTTCC
>JAFPHE010000103.1 GCA_017388745.1 Lachnospiraceae bacterium
GTTCGATTGCCTGCCGCTGCGCGGCACTGAATTTTGTCATGTACGAAGTACTTTTACCTCATAAGGCTGCAGAACGACCGGTTTTAAGCAGTCCAGCATCGTCTTCCCGGCATTATTGTTACCGTAATTATCGAGGATAACTTCTGCCTGCAGAGCCCTCTTTCTCTCTGTTTCTATTCCTTCCGCCGTACTGCACTCTGTCACGCCGCTGTCTGTCTTTGTTCTGTTTCTCAGACGGAATGTACGGGGGATCCTTAAGCTCACAGCTTTATCAGAAAACGAGCAGATGACGAGGATCCGTTCGTCTCGATATGCCCGCTCAAACATGTATATATGGCGGCTGCACCGCATATACTCCCTGTAGCTGCCTTTCAGCAGCGTTTCTGATGACTTTCTGAGAGCAAGGCACTGCCGGTAGAAATTAAGGATGCTCTCCGGATCCCTGTCTTCCGATTCGGCATTGACAGTTTTGTAGTTCGGATTCACATAGAACCATGGCTTGCATACGGAGAATCCCGCGTTATCCGCCGCGCTCCATTGCATAGGCGTCCGCGCGGAGTCCCTGCTCGATATGTGTATGCGCTTTAATCGCTTTTCTTCATTCTCATGAGTATGAAAATGATGATAAGCGTAGATCGAGACCACATCATTATACTTTTCGATCGAATCAAGCGCGATGTTGGTCATACCGAGTTCCTGACCCTGGTAGATAAAAGGCGTGCCTCTCTGCAGGATAAAGCAGGCCGCGAGCATTGACCCGGAAGCCCGCCAGTGATCCGTGCTTCCATACCGGTTCAAAACGCGCGGGTGGTCATGGTTTTCAAGATAAAGCGCATTCCACGCATCGTCACCGAGGCCGTACTGCCACCTCGAAAACGCACGCTTCAGCTTCCTGAGCGAAAAAGGAAGATGGATATAGTCTGCGAGAAAGCAGTCTGCCATCATGGTCTCAAACTGGATCATCATGTCGAGGACCCGATTCGGTCCGGCAATGTATTTTCTGGCACCGGCAACCGAAGTGTTGGGTGCTTCCCCGATCTGCACCGCACCGTACCCGAGTGCCACTTCGCGGAATTCACTCAGGAACCTGTGGAGATTCGGTCCTTCGTTATAAAACTTCAGTCCGTTGATCGCCGGAATGAACGGAATGCCGTCCGGAAGCCTTTTATCCTTGGAGATATAGGTGATCACATCCTCACGGAAGCCGTCAACGCCCATATCGAGCCAGAAACGCATGATGTTCTTTACTTCCTCACGAACTTTCGGATTATCCATGTTGAGATCCGGCTGTTTTCTTGCAAAGACGTGAAGATAGTACTGCCCGCGCGTATCGTTGTACTCCCAGGCAAGGCCTTCAAACTGGCTGAACCAGTTGTTGGGCGGAAGTCGGTTCTCCTTTTTAAATACCGGATCACGCCAGATATAATAATCGCTGTAGGGATTGTCCCTTCCTTTGCAGCTTTCGATAAACCACGGATGCTCGTCCGAGGTGTGATTGATAACGAGGTCAAGCAGCACTTTCAGTCCCAGCGAATGTGCTTTGTCAAGAACTCTCCTGAAATCTTCCAATGTGCCGTAATCAGGATGAATGTTTTTATAATCGGAAATATCATAACCGTAGTCGGCGTTCGGAGACGGAAAGATCGGACTGAACCAGATACCGTCCACCCCGAGATCTCTGATATAATCCAGTTTTTCGTACACACCCTTCAGGTCGCCGATACCGTCACCGTTTCCATCGGCGAAGCTCCGGATCCAGATCTGGTAAAATGACATCCTTCGGAAATCAAACTGTTCTTTGTGTTCCAAAACTTCGCATCTCCTTTTCAAGCAGACGCTTTATCGGAGCGTATGCTGAAGCTCTTGTCAGGGATAAGCCGGTTCCCGTTACCGGTCAGACTCCGCCGATGCGATCATCGCGGATACGTTCCTGCTGTTGCTCTTCGATCCGTTCTTCGATACCGCTGACCCAGGCTTCACGTTTCTGCCGGTTTTCAGCCGCCCGCTCTTCATAGAGCTGTCTTGCCATCGCAGCCAGTTCTTTCCGCCGCGCCTTTGAAGCCGCATACTGCTCTCTGAGCTTTTCTGACAAAGCAGCGAGCTGGAGTGAAGTCTCGCCCGCATCTCCGTCCGGATCCATGTTATTATCCATCATGCCGGCTTTATAATGCCGCATTCCTTCGCCCCATTCATCGCCGAGCAGTTTAAGCTGCTCTCCGTCCTGAGACAGGAACTGCCTGAGATCTTCAGCACTCTGCATACGGTGTGCCGTAAATGATACCAGATAGTCCGTCGGATCCTTCTGCCGTGCCGGAAGCAGGCCGCGCGCCTTCAATTCAAGTACCTCTTCATAACGGCGATAAGCTTCACTGACGCATTCCTGCCATGAAAGATAAATCTCATCCATTGCATGCTGACCCACTTCCTTAAGATGCGGAATATTACCGCAGACTTTTTTCAGCAGTTCCGCCATTGACTCCGGCGTCTCGTCGATGGTGAATCCGTTCCTTCCGTCCGTAATGCCTTCCGCGGCGCACGAATCCCGGATCAGGACACTTGCGAGTCCGCAGGCAGCGGCTTCCCTGACCACGAGCCCGTTTGTATCGAAAGTCGACGGAAATAAAAAGAGATCCGCGCGCGTATTCCAGGCACGTAAAACATCACGGTCATAAACAGGACCGGTAAAGATGCATTTTCCGCCGATGCCGAGTTCGGCCGCTCTTTGTTCCAGAAGCTCACGATCCGGACCCTTTCCGACAAAAACCATCCGGAAGTCCTGACCTGCTTCGTCAAGGATCTTCAAGGCTTCCAGGATCAGAGGAAGGCCTTTGTAAGTGATCAGTCTGCCGACATACAGGAAGACGGGAATGCCGTCCGGAAGATCATATCCTGCCGTTGCAGCATCCACAGCTTCTTCATCCGCCCGGCCTTTTGCAAAGTCAACGCCGTTATTCATGACTCTGAAATCTCCCTGAAAACCGAGGCCCTTCAGGCTTTCACCCGCACCGCGGCTCACGACCCAGATCTCGTCGCAGGCTTCAATGTTGCTCACCATTGCACGGATCGTCTGATCCGCGAGCGTCTTGTTTTTCACATAGCGGCGGATATCGATATCATACTTGGTGTGGTAAGTATAAATAACGGGAGCCCCGGTCTGTTCCCTGAGTATCCTTGCTATGACCGTTGCGGAAGCCGGACAATGCGTATGAATAATATCCGGTTGAAACGCGGCAAGCCTGGAGATCTCTTTTCCCGATAACGGATTTCCTGTCCTGTAACCGTTTGTCACGTCGGCCGTATCAAAACTCGGATATGCCACTACAGGATATTCGTATGCGCTGTAGTCCGCGTCCGGGTATTCCGGAGTGCCTACAATGATCTCGGCACCGTGATCACGGCGCATATACTCTGCATAGTTCAGAAGCACATTTACCACGCCGTCGATCACGGGCGGAAAGGAATCATTTAAAAAACATACTTTCATTTTTTACCTTCTGTCTGATCACATCATCGCAGCAAGGGTCATCTGACTTCCCTGCGCTGTTTTTCAATAGAGGATTATACCAAAAATCAATGCACTGCACAACAGATAGTAAAAGGGAACCGCCTGAAACGGTTCCCTTACATATACTGCAAAAGTGTTATTACAGTTTATCTTCTGCCTCTTCCGCGGTCACGTCCGCCACGGTCGCCTCTGCCGCGTCCGCCGCGATCACCTCTTCCGTCGCGCTCATCATCGTCTTCCTTCGGGATCCAGGTCCCGTTGATGTCTGACGGGCGCATGCTCAGGTCGATCTTGCCGTCGCGTTCGTCTACCTTGATGACCTTGACAGTGACCTCATCGCCGATCTTGACCACATCTTCCACCTTTCCGACACGGCTGTCAGCCAGCTTGGAGATATGGATCAGGCCCTTCTTGTTCGGTCCGAGTTCTACCTGAGCACCAAAGGCAAGGATATTGAAGACCTTGCCGGTCATGATCATGCCGACTTCGATGTCCGTTACAATGCTCTCGATGATCTCGATCGCACGGTCGATCATCTCCTGGTCTACGCCGCATACGGAAACATGTCCGTCGTCCTCGATGTCGATCTGTACACCGGTCTCTTCGATGATCTTGTTGATAGTCTTGCCCTGCTTGCCTACTACATCGCCGATCTTCGCCGGATCGATCATGATCGAGCTGATCTTCGGTGCGTACGGGCTCAGTTCCGGACGCGGCTCGCTGATGACCGGATCCATGATCTGGTCCATGATGTAGAGACGCGCCTCATGGGTACGTGCGATTGCTTCTTCAACGATCGGGCGGGTCAGTCCGTGGATCTTGATATCCATCTGGATCGCGGTAATGCCCTTGCGGGTACCTGCGACCTTGAAGTCCATGTCGCCGAAAAAGTCTTCAAGACCCTGGATATCGGTGAGCACGATGTAATCATCATCGGTCTCTCCGGTGACGAGTCCGCAGCTGATACCTGCGACCGCAGCCTTGATCGGCACACCTGCCGCCATAAGGGACAGTGAAGACGCGCAAACGGAAGCCTGTGAAGTGGAACCGTTTGACTCAAGCGTCTCGGATACGGTACGGATCGCATACGGGAAATCCTCTTCGCTCGGAAGTACCGGGATCAGGGCCTTCTCCGCAAGTGCGCCATGACCGATCTCACGGCGTCCCGGTCCTCTGGACGGCTTGGTCTCACCGACGGAGTAAGACGGGAAATTGTAATTGTGCATATATCTCTTGGATGTTACAGTCGCGTCAAGTCCGTCGATCTTCTGTGCATCGGAAAGCGGTGCCAGAGTACAGATATTGAGGATCTGGGTCTGGCCTCTGGTGAACATTCCGGAGCCGTGAACTCTCGGAACGGTGTCGATCTCTGCTGCCAGAGGACGGATCTCGGAGATCTGGCGTCCGTCGGGACGCTTGTGATCCCTGAGGATCATCTTGCGGACGGTCTTTTTCTGATACTGGTAGACTGCCTCGCCAAGAAGGCCGAGCCACTCTTCATTGTCCGCAAACTTCTCTTTCAGACGGGTCATGATCGCATCGATATTCTTGTCACGAAGCTGCTTCTCATCACAAAAAACAGCCTCTTCCATCTCAGCCTGAGGAACTTCTTCCCTGATCGCAGCGAAAAGCTCCTCCGGGATCGCGCAGGAAACATAGCTGTGCTTGGGCTTGCCTACCTCGGCAACGATCTGATCCATCCATGCGATGATCTGCTTATTGATATCATGTGCCTTATAGATCGCGTCGATCATGATCTCATCGCTGACTTCATTGGCGCCAGCTTCGATCATGATGACCTTATCTCTTGTGGAAGCGACGGTCAGAGCCAGATCTGATTTGACTTTCTCTTCCTGGGTCGGGTTGAACACAAACTGACCGTCTACCAGTCCTACCATGGTCGCGGCACACGGACCGTCGAACGGGATATCTGAAATGCTTGTTGCAAGGGAAGAACCGAGCATCGCCAGCATCTCAGGCGGGCAGGCCGGGTATACGGACAGCACCAGGTTGTTTAAGAGAACGTCGTTGCGGTAATCCTTGGGGAACAGCGGACGCATCGGACGGTCGATGACACGGCTGGTCAGGATAGCATGCTCCGAAGGTTTTCCTTCTCTTTTGTTAAAGCCGCCCGGGATCTTTCCGACGGCATACATCTTCTCTTCATAATCTACAGACAGCGGGAAGAAATCGATACCTTCCCTCGGCTCCTTTGACGCCGTAGCGGTGGACAGGATCGTCGTGTCGCCGTAGTGCATCAGGCAGGCGCCGCTGGCCTGTGCTGACACTCTGCCGATATCAACGGACAGCGTTCTGCCGCACAGCTCCATGCTGTAGGTCTTGTAAGCCTTTTCGCGCGGCTTACTGTACGTTCCGAAGTTCATTTCCATAAACTGTTTTCCTTCGCACATCACCGTGATGTGCTCCTTTCATCATACATTAAACTCTTTTGGTCATACAGAGACAATCATACACGGTAAACTGCACAGAGTCAAGCCCGTAAAGAAGTACAAAACCTGCCGTCCCTGATCTTTGTCCGTGTACAGACCGGCATTGGATTTATGGCAAAGAAAAGAGCCGCGGGCAGCGTCCGGATCTCCGGAAGCCTGCTGCGCAGCTCTGTACTGCAGTATCATACCGCTGACATTGCCCTGCGGTATTTCATATTCTCATTTTCTGCGGCCGATGATGTTTTTATGTATGCCGGCATGTTCCTTTTCATGTTCGATCTTAAGAGACATCATATCGCTCATGATACGTGCCTTCGCACGTTCTTCGTCCCTGATCTGCATCGCCAGCCAGTCGCCTCCGCGGTCCTCGAAGCCTTCGAAGATCCCGTTCAGTCCGCCTGCTTTCGTTCCCTTTACATCCTTGTGATAAGCTGCCATTCCCCCTTTGCCGCGCCTGTTCACGCCGCCGTTTGCAAAGAGCATATCCAGCATGTTCATTTCCGAACCGTCCGGTTTTTTTCTGCGTGCCGCAAGCATCTCATTCAGTTCATCGTCCGCTTCAAGGATCGAGCTCCGTCCCGTGGAAGGGACTGTGCTTGTTCTGCCCTTCATGCCGGCAACTGCGGCAGGGTCTTCATGGTAATCTTCCGCAAACGACGTCTGTCCCCCATTATATCCGGTCCCGGACGCATTTGAAGCCGGTCCCTGCGTACGCCTCTTATCTATTTCACGGGTAAGTTTTCTGTCCGGCTTGAAAGCCGGTTCACCTCCCGTAAAGGTATTACGTCTGCCGCGCCCTTTTTCGATCGCATCGAAACGGCCTTTGCGCATGGCAAAGGTAACGAACATAATGAAAATGACCAGTAAAAGAGACTCCATGCTTCCTCCCGATTCCGTTCAGCGACTGCCGGCATTATCACAGCATTGCCGTAACCGGTCACTTATCGGATGCAGATTCCTTAAGTGCGTTCAGAGTACCTGCAAGATTGGCCACATCCGACGGCACAATGATCTTCGTCGACTGGCCGTCAGCCATCTTTTCAGCCGCCTCAAAGGAGCGGATCTTAAGATATGCATCCGACGGCATGGATTCATTGATCAGCCGGATACCTTCCGCCCTCGCGCGCTGAACAGCGAGCAGCGCCTCGGCCTCACCCTGTGCCTCACGGATCCTCTGTTCCTTGACAGCATCCGCACGAAGTATCGCAGCTTCCTTTTCGCCTTCTGCCATGGTGATCGCAGACTGTTTCTTGCCTTCTGCGGTCAGTATCGCCTCACGCTTCTCGCGTTCTGCCTTCATCTGTTTTTCCATGGCTTCCTTGATGGAACGCGGAGGATCGATGTTCTTGACTTCGACGCGGTGTACCTTGATGCCGTACTTATCTGTCGCTTCATCAAGTATAGCCGTGATCTTGTCGTTGATCTCGTCACGGCCGGTCAGCGTCTCATCGAGCGTCATGGAACCTACGATGTTTCTGAGAGTCGTTGCAGAAAGGTTCTCGATCGCAGCGATCGGTCTCTCAACGCCGTAAGCGAAGCTCTTCGGATCAAAAATACTGAAGAACACGACGCTGTCCACCATCATGGTGACATTATCTTTGGTAATGACCGGCTGCGGTTCAAAGTCCGCCACCTGTTCCTTGAGAGAGACCTTTTTTGCGATCCTGTAAATGAACGGGACCTTAAGATGCAGGCCCGCCTCCCAGGTTGCATGATATTTTCCGAGTGCCTCCACGATCCATGCATTGGCCTGAGGCACGATCTTTATCTGCGAAATGCAGAGAAGAATAATGAGCAGCAACAGAACTAAAATAACAGGCATATACGCTCCTCCTTGACAGTATTGCTTTCAGGTTCATCGGGTTAAATCCGTGATCCGGCGGAACCTTTTCTTTCCCGCCGGGAAAGACCCGCCTATTATATTTTAGCGCAATCCGTCCGATCATTCAATTCCAAGCGTAACTATATCCGCTCTTTTCAAAAAAGGACTGTCTGTCACTTTTCTCGGTGACAGACAGCCCGTGTTAACAAATATTGATCCTGACTTAACGGTCTTCACGGAAGTACGACAGTCCGAGCGAAGCGGGAGGTTCGTTTTCCCGCTTTGAACGAAGCGAGACCGCGATCAGAACGATGACGGTGACGAGATACGGCA
>JAFPHE010000104.1 GCA_017388745.1 Lachnospiraceae bacterium
AGCAGAAGATACTCCGGGATGACTTCCTTGATGTTGTCCGCGATAAAGACCTGATTGTTATAAAGCTTGATCGTTCCTTCCAGGTTCTCGTACTCATTGTTTACTTTCGGGAAGTACAGGATGCCCTTCAGATTGAACGGATAGTCCATGTTCAGGTGGATCCAGAAAAGCGGCTCCTTATAGTCGCGGAAGACCTTGCGGTAAAATTCCTTATACTGCTCGTCTTTCACCTGAGACGGGCTCTCGTTCCAGAGCGGGTGGATATCGTTGAGAGGTTTTTCCGTGACTTCTGTCTCAACTTCCTTAAAGTCTGCGGTCTCCGCCTTATCCGCGGCATCGTCTTCTTTTGCCACCTCGATGGTGCCGGCCTCATTTTTCTTTGCAGCTTCTTCTGCCTTCTTTTTTGCCTTCTCCTCTTCCCTGGCAGCATCTTTCAGATAGATCTCTACCGGCATAAAGGAGCAGTATTTTTCGATGACCTCACGTGCCTTGTATTCGTTGCAGAACTGCAGTTCTTCCTCGTTGATGGTCAGGGTGATCGTTGTGCCGTGGCCCGTTCTCGTGCCCTTTTCCATCTCATACTCCATACCGTCTCCGGAAGTCCAGAGCACCGGCTCTGCGCCGTCCTTATATGAGAGCGTATCGATGACGACCTTGTCCGAGACCATGAAAGCCGAGTAGAAACCGAGACCGAAGTGACCTATGATCTGATCCTCGCTTGCCTTATCCTTATACTTTGCCAGGAAATCAGCCGCGCCGGAAAATGCGATCTGGTTGATATAGGAATCGACCTCATCTGCTGTCATGCCGATGCCGTTATCTTCAAAAGTGATCGTGTTGACCCGCGGATCCACAGTTACGTCGATACGGTATTTCTCGTCCTCGGGAGCTGTGTATTCGCCGATCAGCGCAAGCTTCTTCAGCTTCGTGACCGCATCGCAGCCGTTGGAGATCAGTTCACGATAGAAGATATCGTGGTCCTGATACAGCCACTTTTTGATAATAGGGAAAATGTTTTCACTGTTAATACTTAAACTGCCTTTTTTGTTTGTCATTTCTGACATGTTGCTCATCTCCTTTATTCTTCAGCCTGTCAATACGCGGCGCGGCCTTAATGTGCGCCGCCCGGCTGTCATTAGCTGAAAGCTTTGTCATAAAGATCGAAGAAATCATCCGCCGTCGATCCGGACGGCTCCTGAAAGTCAAGCTCATTCCAGAACTTTTCGCTGAACCGGATCTTATGCTCCTGACTGTACGGCTCAAACACAGTCTGGAATGCCTGGTTGTTGAGCGCCCTCTCCAGACGGTTCTTCCTGGCCAGTGTTGCGTCTTTCGAGTAACCGTCCGTGCACTTGATGATATAATACATCTCACCGATCTGAAGGATATTGGACACCTGGCCTTCCTCCAGCCTGAATGCCGTCTCTTCGATCAGATCATTGCGGCTGCCCCGCATCAGCACTTCTTCGATCGTCTCCGTCTCGGTATAGCGGCTCGCCATCGAACTGAAGTTCGCTCCGTCGATCTTGATCCGCTTCAGGATCGCCTTGGCCTTTTTCAGATCTGCCGTGCCGATCTGCTCGATCTTGATCACCTTGGCCTCGGAATCGCTGATCTCCGAATTGACTCCGGACGTGATGCTTGTGATCAGCTTGTCCGCCGTGAAATAATCCGTATAAAGCTTCTGAACGTCTGTACGGTCACAGCCCATATACGCGAGATCTTCCGCAGTAAGGCCGGCCATGTATTCATCCGTCAGCTGCCTGATCAGGTCCCTGTCCTGGCTCGTAACGGTGATGCCCCGTTCCTCCGCCAGCATATTCAGCAGCATCAGCTGTTCCATGAACTGCTTGACGTTCTGGATCGTCAGTTTGTCAAGACCGGTGTGCTCTTCGCCAAAGGTCACGTTCCATAAACCGCCGGAATATGCCTTTTCATAGCGGTTCCGCTCGTTTGCGATCAGGATCATCGCCTGGGGACGGGTGTACTCTTCGACCTCTTCCGTCTTGTCTTCCAGTTCCAGGCCATGGCACCCATCAAGCGAAAACGCCGCCAGAAAGATCAGCAGCGTTAAACAGGCCGTTTTCAGTTGTCTGCCTATGTGTCTTATCATTTCCTACCGGCAGGCGCTGCTGCCGCAATACATTACCTGCAGATCATATACTCGAATACGACTGCAACGATGATGCCAAGCAAAGCTCCGGCAAAAACCTGCAGCGGAGTATGTCCTACCAGTTCCTTCAGATGGTTCTCCAGCACTTCGCCTTCCCATTTAAAGGGATTTTCCTCTAGCAGGGCGTTCAGGACCTTTGCCTGTTTGCCGGTCTCGAGACGCACTCCCATGGCGTCGTGCATAACGATGATCGCAAGCACGAAGCTGATCGTGAACTCAAAGGAATGGATGGAATACATATACGCCGCGGATGTCGCAAGCGAGCATACCGTGGCGGAATGCGAACTCGGCATGCCGCCGGACCCGATCAGACGCTCCGGAACAAATCTGTGTTCGATACGGAGTATGATCAGTGTCTTTATGATCTGTGCCAGCGCCCAGGCTGTCACGACCGTCGCCATCACCTGATTGTTTATCAGAAATTCTTTCACGTATATCCTCTATTCTTATGCGTAATTACAGGACGTTCGCCGTGCGTGCGGACCGCCTTTCGTCCTTTCCTTTTCGCGCCAGTTCCTTCATCTCGCTTGCATTCTCCAGGACCGCCCTGGTAATGCTTGCGCCGCCGAGCAGCCGTGCCAGTTCATTTTCAGAGCCCTCCCGGTCAAGCTTTTCGATCTCGGTGATATTGCGGCCGTCGTTCTCCGTCTTGCGGATGCAGTAGTGGCTGTCCGCCATCGCCGCGATCTGCGGAAGGTGGGACACGCAGATGACCTGATGGTTCATTCCGATGACATCCATCTTTTCTGCCACTTTCTGTGCTGTGCGGCCGCTGATGCCGGTATCGATCTCATCAAAGATCAGTGTCGGGATCCGGTCTGTCTCCGCAAGCACGGTCTTGACCGCCAGCATGACTCTTGAAAGCTCACCGCCGGATGCGACCTCGCTCAGGTTCTTCATTGCCTCGCCGGGATTCATCGACGCAATAAAGCCGGCGTCATCGTATCCGTCTTCAGACACTGCCTTCTTTACAAAATCCATCGAAAGCGAGGCTTTTTCAAAACCGAGATCTTCAAGCTCATTCCGGATCGCCGCTGTCAGCCTCGCCGCACCCTCCCGGCGTTTCAGGCTCAAGTCTTCGCAAAGCTTCAGGAGCCTTGTTTCAGCTTCTTTCGCTTCCTTTTCCGCCCGAAGACGGTTTTCTTCATATGCCTCCAGCTCGCGGAGCCGCTTTTCAGCTTCGTCACGATAATGCATGATGTCCGCTGTCGACTGCCCGTATTTGGCTTCAAGCCCGCGGATCTGATCAAGCCGCTGTTCCATCTCCCTCAGGCTTCCTTCGTCGACCTCCACGCTCCGGGCATAATCGCTCAGATCTTTGAGCAGTACATCCATGACCGACTGCAGATCGAGTATCTCGTCATGGATCTGCTGAAGATCCTCGTCATAGCGGAGTGCATGGCTGATCACCGAAACCGCCCGTCCTGTGTCACACTGTGAAAGCGCATTATATGCTTCACTGATATCTTCCGCGATCGACATCGCGTGGTTCAGCTTGCGGAAACGGGCTGCAAGTTCCTCTTCTTCGCCTTCCCTGAGCTTTGCCTCATCGATCTCACGGATCTCATACCCGGCCATATCCATTTCCCGGAGACGCTGTTTTTCATCGAGCGTGAATCCCGCCGCTTTGGCCAGCGCGTCTTTGTATGCGTGGTACGCACTTTTTACCGCGGCCTTCAGTTCGCCGGTCTCTCCTGCCATGAAATCATCCAGGATCTGCAGGTGTGCCCGGCGGTCCATCAGTGTATGGAATTCGTTCTGTCCGTAAATGTCGATCAGGAGCGAAGTCACTTCCCTGAGTTTTGCGAGCGTCACCGCCTCATCATTGATCCTGCTGACGCTGCGGCCCGGCATGATCTTGCGGCTGATGACAAGCATGCCTTCTTCATCCGGATAAATGTCCAGTTCCTTCAGCAGTGCGGCTTTCTCCGGATCGATGCCGAAGATCAGTTCTATGTAACCGTACTCGGCACCCCTTCTGATCAGATCGCCCCGGATCTTTCCTCCCAGTGCCAGCAGAGCGGAATCGATGATCACCGACTTTCCGGTGCCGGTCTCTCCGGTCATGACATTAAGACCTTTGTCAAAGCTGACAGAGGCCTTCCGGATCAGGGCTATATCTTTTACATTCAGTTCAAGAAGCATTTATTTCTCATTGATCAGATCGCGGATCCTGGTCATCACGTCCAGACAGCCGTCTACGGTGCGTACCGCGACCATAATGGTATCGTCGCCCGCAATACAGCCGACTACCTCACGGAACTGCAGGGCGTCGATAGCTGCCGCCACGGCCATGGCCATGCCGGCGATCGTGCGGATCACCAGGATATTCTGTGCCATATCCATGGATACATACCCGTTCCGGAGTATACTTAAATACTTGGCTGAAAAATCCTCCGCGACCGGTACCGCCCGGTAGACCGGTCTCCCGCTCCGTCCGGCGGACTTTGTCAGCTTCAGCTCGCGGATATCCCTCGATACCGTCGCCTGAGTAACATCGTATCCTTCCTCATTCAGGCGGGCACAGAGTTCTTCCTGCGTCTCAATATCATATTTGCCGATCAGTTCGACGATCTTTGCCTGTCTGCCGATCTTCATAATCATGTCTCCTGCCGGCTCGGCCCAAAGGCCTGCCGTTTCCCGGCGGTTTTTATACCGCGCGCATCTTATCCCGGAGCGTGTC
>JAFPHE010000105.1 GCA_017388745.1 Lachnospiraceae bacterium
CGTCTTAACGGCTTCCATCAAGCCGGGGATCGTAAACTCATGAAAACAAATGACCGGAGGTATGTACTGAAAAGAGACGAAGCCGGAACCGGTCTCATCGTATGGTGCCGGATCCCGGGCACGTTAAAAGGCCGGCCATCAAAGGCCGGCCTTCGTAGATCAGAAACAGTATGAGGCTTCAGTGCGAACCTTCAAAGATCAGTCGATCTTGGAGTAGATCTGCTCCTCGTCGATGACCGCACCCTTCGCCGCGGAAGACGCGACCTTGGAGTACAGTCTCAGATAACCGTTCGGAATATCCTTCTCCGGTCTCTTCCAGCTCTTCTTTCTTTCCGCGAACTCCTCCGGTGTAACGTCGGTCGCTTCCAGGATGCCGTTCATGACGTCCAGATGGATCGTGTCGCCGTCTTTCAGCAGTGCCAGCGGGCCGCCGTCAGCAGCTTCCGGGGAGATATGGCCTACGAAGCAGCCGTTGTTGGTTCCGGAGAAACGTCCGTCGGTGATCAGTGCCGTGCACTTGTTGAGACCCTGGCCATAGAGATACTTCATGGCCTTGTACATCTCTCTCATGCCCGGTCCGCCCTTCGGGCCTTCGTATCTTACGACCACGACATGACCCGGTTTGACATCGCCGCGAAGGATCGCTTCTTCGGCGTCTTCCTCGCAGTCGAAGCAGATCGCCTTGCCGGTGAAATCATACATGCAGGGATCATATGCGCCCGGCTTGGTGATACCGGTATCCGGGCAGATATTGCCGCGAAGCACTGCGATGCCGCCGGTCTGGGCGAACGGCTCTTCTCTTGTCTTGATCAGATCCGGGTTCTCCGGATAGATGAACTTCGCTGCTGCAAGGTTCTCTCCCAGCGTCTGGGCATCTACGGTCATGACGCTCGTATCCAGAAGGTCTCCGAGGTTGCGCATGACTCTCTGCATGCCGCCCGCCTTGTAGAAATCCTCAAGTGACCAGTCGGATGCCGGATAGATACGTGCAAGCTGCGGGGTGATCTTGTTCAGTCTGTCGAACTCGTCGATGACATCCCAGTCATCGATGCCCGCTTCCTTCGCGATCGCCGGAAGGTGGAGACATGCGTTGGTGGATCCGCAGACGGACATCGTTGCGATGATCGAGTTGCGGATGGATGCCTTGGTGATGATATCTCTCGGACGAATATCCTTCTTGGTCAGCTCAACGATCTTCTGGCCGGTCTTGAACGCGTAACGGAGTCTGTCCGCATAAACTGCCGGGACGACAGCGCTTCCGGATAATGACATGCCGAGCGCCTCGATCGCGCAGCCCATGGTGTTGGCAGTTCCGAAGAAGGAGCAGGAACCGCAGCCCGGGCAGCACGCGTCGACGAGCGTATCGAGCTCATCCTGGGTGATCTTGCCTGCGGAAAGCATACCCATCGCCTCGTCGGGAGCCGTACCGTCAGACTTGCGTCCGTCAAACTCGATGCCGGAAAGCATCGGACCACCGTTGACAAGGATCGCGGGAACATTCAGACGCGCCGCCGCCATGATCATGCCGGGAACGATCTTATCGCAGGATGCAAGGAGCACGACAGCATCAAGCTGGTGCGCCTGTACCATCAGCTCAACAGAATCGCAGATGATCTCACGGCTCGGAAGGATATAGCTCATGCCGATATGGCCCTGCGCGATACCGTCGCAGCATGCCATGACACCGAACTCACAGGCTGTTCCGCCTGCTTCATAGATACCCCTCTTTACATACTCCGCAACCTGATTCAGGTTGTAGTGACCCGGAACCAGCTGGTTCCAGGAATTTGCGATACCGATCCTCGGCTTGTCCGGACCAAGTTCGCAGTCGGAATATCCCATGCCCTTGAAATATCCCTTATAGGAAAGCTGCATCAAATCTGCACTTCTGTAATGTGCCATTCAGTACCTCCTTTAGTGTGATCCCTTCAATGGTTCAAATCATAATGTATATTTTTTCACAATTACTTATTTTATTATATCTCAGAGGCACAGATGAATTCAAAGCCTTTTTCATTTAATACAAAGCCGTACATTTTCCGGGCTGGACAAATAAAAACTGCGCCCGGCAGATCCGGACGCAGCTTCTGTATTCTTCCGAATATTTATTTTCTGACCAGATATTTACGCATATCCAGCGAGCAGGCTGCCAGGATGATGGCACCCTTGATGATATACTGAAGGTTGGGGTTGATTCCCAGCATGTTCAGCGCAACGAAAATGATACGCAGGACGAAGACGCCTACAACGATGCCGCCGACATTACCGGTGCCGCCGACGAAGGATACGCCGCCGATAACGCAGGCTGCGATGGCGTCACACTCATTGTTCAGACCGGTCGCCGCCGTCACGGAACCGAGTCTTGCAGCTTCTACAAAACCGGCAAATCCGTACATGGCGCCCGCAAGCGTATGGACCAGGACCGTCGTCATGAAAACGTTGACGCCCGAGACCCTTGCCGCTTCAGAGTTGGAACCTACCGCGAACATGTTCTTGCCGAAGCGGGTCTTGTTCCAGATGAACCACATGACCGCCACCAGCAGGATCGCGAAGATCACGTACCAGGGGATCGAAACGTTCCAGCTTTCGATCTTGAATGCGGGTCCGGAGACTCTGTCCTTGAACTCCTGCGCCACATTACTGATTGGGCCGCCGCCGTTTCCGTTGATCTGGAAAAACATCAGGATGATGCCGTAGGTGATCAGCTGGGTAGCCAGCGTGACGATGAACGGATGCAGGCTGAACTTCGCAACGAAGAAACCGTTGACAAGGCCGATGACCGCGCCGGCAGCCATGACCATCAGAAGCAC
>JAFPHE010000106.1 GCA_017388745.1 Lachnospiraceae bacterium
CTCGCGCCGGCTGTTCAGGTCCGGTGAGTCAGAGTATATGATCAACGGGCAGAATGTCAGACTGAAAGATGTTCAGGAACTGTTTTATGATACCGGTATCGGCAAGGAAGGCTACTCCATCATCGGACAGGGACAGATCGATGCGATCCTGAACGGACGTCCGGAGGACAGAAGAGGCCTGTTTGATGAGGCAGCAGGCATTGTCAAGTTCAAGCGCAGGAAACTGGCTGCGATCAGAAAACTTGAGAGTGAACGGGCCAATCTGCAGCGCGTGACGGATATCCTGGACGAACTGTCAAAGAGAGTCGGTCCGCTTGAACAGCAGGCGGCATCAGCCAGGGAATTTCTGAAACTGCGAGATGAGCAGAAAACACTCGACCTGAACCTCTTTATACGTGAAACAGAGAGCCTTGTCGAGAGCCTTGACCAGGCAAAGAGCAATGTCTCGATCGTCCGTGCTTCACTGGACGATGCCAATACAGAAAATGAAAACCTCCGTGCCCGTGCTTCGGACCTTTCCGAAACGCTCAGGGAGCTTGAAGAGACCATATCCGCCAAACGGGATGAAAAGAGCCGGGCGGAAGTCCTGATCCAGAACCTGCGCGGACAGATCGATGTCCAGGAAGCGGGCATTTCTTCCGAAGAGCAGAACATCACTCACTTTGAAGAACAGATCGCCCGCATGGAACGTGAACGCGGCGAGAACCGGGACAATATCCTTCGTTATCTCGCTTCCCTTGACGAACTCGGGGTAAGCCTCGGGGCACTCGATGAAGACGAGATGTCCGAAGCCGGCGTCAGCGCCGAAGAGATCACGGAGCTTCGTGATAAGGTCGGTATATTCCGGGAAAGGCTCCTTGCGGTCGGCGGGATCAGAGAGCTTTATGAGGCGGAGCGCGCATCGAAGGAGGATGAACTCCGCAATGCCGGAAACGATCAGGCAGGCGGTGACGCGGAAGATCCCGAAGACGAAGATGAAGAAGAGGGCTTCCGTCTTCCGGACTGGATGCAGGCGATCCGTCATAAGCGGGACGACCTGGCCGAAGTCAGGGAGAAAGAAGAAAAGATCACGACCTGGCTTGCGGATGCGACGGAAGAATATAACCAGCTGACCGGTGAGATGCAGAGTGCCCAGGGCAGGATGAATGCGCTGAAGCAGGACTATGCCGCGGAGACAGCCCGGTACGACCAGCTGAAGAATCTTGCAGAACGCTATGAGGGCTTCGGCGAGAGCGTCCGCGCCCTGATGCGCGAACGCAGCAGGATCGGCGGCATCCACGGCGTCGTGGCGGACCTCATCCATACAAAGAAAGAGTATGAAACAGCTGTGGAGACCGCGCTCGGCGGAAGGATACAGAACGTTGTCACGGAAACACAGCGCAGTGCCAAGGCGGGCATCGAGTTCCTGAAAAGGACCCGCCAGGGACGGGCGACGTTCCTGCCGCTCGATGCACTGACATATAAGGAACAGCCCGAGTACCGGCAGGCAGCCGGCGAACTGGGGGCGTTGGGACTTGCAAGCGAACTGGTGGAAGCGGATCAGGAGTACCGTGATCTCGTGAAATACCTGCTCGGGTCCGTTCTGGTCGTGGACCATATCGACCATGCGCTTTCGATCGCCAACAGGTATCATCAGCGGCTGCGGATCGTGACGCTGGAGGGCGAACTCTTAAGTCCCGGCGGTTCAATGGCCGGCGGTGCCTATAAGATCAGTTCCAACCTGATCGGAAGAAGCCGCGAGCTTAACGAGTTTGAAAGCAAGCTTCTCGGCATCCGTTCAAAGATAGAATCTCTTCGTGAAAAGAATGATCAGCTGGAAAAACTGATCGATGCCAAGGGGCGGGAGATCGATGATCTGAACGGCCAGATGCGCAGCATCCAGGAAGAACGCAATTCCTTAAGCTACGGCATCATGTCGGACATGAAGCTCAAGTTCACGGAGCTTCGCCAGAAGACAGACTTCCTCAGGGAGAACATCGAACGGATCACGGCTTCCGTACTGCAGTCGGACGAGGAGAAGAAAAGGGTCTCAGCCCAGATCTCCGAAAGCAGGGGCAGGATCAGGGAAGCACGCGAAAGCATCGAAGAGCGCAGAGAGGATATCAAGCATATCGAAAGCGGAAGGGATGCTCTCGATGAAGAGATCCGGACTGCAGCAGAACGCAAGGAAGAACTTGCCGGCTCACAGTCGGCTTACGTCAGCCGCAGGGAGGAACTGAACACAGAGATCCTGGAACTGCAGAAAGACCTGCTGCGTCTTGAGAACCAGCTTGAAAAAGACCAGCAGAAGCTGGACTCCCAGACAGATTATATCTGGGGCGAGTACGAGATGACGCTGGGCTCGGCAAAAGCCTTTTATGATGAAGACCTCGGAAGTTCGGCAAAGATCCGCCAGCGCCTCGGCAGTGTACGGAGCGAGATCAAAAAGCTCGGGCCTGTCAACGTACAGGCGATCGATGAGTACAAGGAGGTTTCCGAACGCTATGAGTTTCTTACCGCACAGCATGCGGATCTCACGGAGTCGGAGAACGCGATCCTTGATATCGTGCGCGAACTTGATGAGGGCATGAAGAAGCAGTTCGACGAACAGTTCAGAATGATCCGAAATCAGTTCCAGAGAGTTTTTGCAGAGCTTTTCGGCGGCGGAACTGCAGACCTGGAACTGGTCTATGATCCTGAAACGGCAGAGGAGACCGGCAAGGATGAACTTGAAGCCGGTATCGCGATCACGGTGCAGCCGCCCGGCAAAAAACTGCAGAACATCATGCAGCTTTCCGGCGGTGAAAAGGCACTGACCGCGATCGCACTGCTCTTTGCGATTCAGAATCTGAAGCCTTCGCCTTTCTGCCTGCTCGATGAGATCGAGGCAGCGCTTGATGACAGCAATGTCACGCGCTTTGCGTCATATCTTCATAAACTGACTGCCCGCACGCAGTTCATCGTGATCACACACCGCCGCGGCACGATGGAGTCTGCGGACCGCCTGTACGGCGTCACCATGCAGGAGAAGGGCATTACCAAACTGGTCAGCGTCGACCTTGTCAGCGATCAGCTGAACTGACGGCAGAGTATCTTTTAACAGCCGCCGCCCGGCGGATAACTCGTGAGAACATACGGGGCAGACTATGGGATTTTTTGAACGACTGAAACAGGGACTGAGTAAAACCAGCACGAACATTGCAAACGGACTGGATTCGGTGTTCGGCGATTATTCACAGGTCGATGACGACTTCTTTGAGGAACTTGAGGAAGTGCTTATCATGGCCGATGTCGGCATGAAGGCGACGGATGAGATCTTAAGCCGCATGCGGGAGCGTGTACGCGAAGAGCATCTGCACAGACCGGAAGAGGTCAGGCAGGCGCTCGTGGAAACGATCGCGGAACAGATCCGCCCGTGTGAGGACGCATATGAGTTTATCGATCAGAAGTCGGTCGTCCTTGTGATCGGCGTCAACGGCGTGGGAAAGACAACGTCGATCGGCAAGCTTGCAATGAACTATAAAAATGCCGGCAAAAAGGTCATCCTGGCTGCGGCAGATACGTTCCGCGCCGCTGCCATCGAACAGCTGGAGGTGTGGGCAGACCGTGCCGGTGTGGAGATCGTTTCCAAGCCGGAAGGTTCTGACCCTGCAGCCGTCATTTATGACGCGGTGCAGGCTTTTCAAAGCAGGAATGCCGATATCCTGATCTGTGATACGGCAGGGCGTCTCCACAATAAAAAGAACCTTATGGAAGAGCTCGGCAAGATCAACCGCATTCTGGAGCGCAGTCTTCCCGATGCGAAAAAAGAGGTCCTGCTTGTCCTCGATGCGACGACCGGACAGAACGCGATCTCGCAGGCCAGGGAGTTCGCTTCCGTATGCGATCCCACAGGCATCATCCTCACCAAGATGGACGGCTCCGCGAAAGGCGGTATCGTCATCGCTATTTCTTCGGAATTCGACATCCCGGTGAAGTATATCGGCGTGGGTGAACATGCGGAGGATCTGCAGGAGTTCGACCCGCAGGCCTTTATGCAGGCGATCTTCCGGACGGATGAGAACGCCTGAGCGGCATAATAAGGATATAACAAAGGAGCAGCCGTACCGCCGGATCACGGATCCGCGGATCAATGCTCCTTTTTTCGTGCTTATATAAAGAAAACAGCAAAACTTACAAAAATCTGACAATGCCGGCTATCTGCTTTTACTTTTGCACATGAACGTGTTACAATGGTAAGCGGTGTATGCAGGGAAGAGGATCATTTACCTGTATGCCGGAAAATCACCGCAGCTTTCTGTACAGTAAGCTGCAGCCGGGAGGGAAAGCTTTGAAAAAGGAATCGGTTATGCATAACGGTATCATGAAGTATGCGGCAAGGGCAGCAGCTGTGCTGCTTACCGCTGTCATCTTTGCTGCGGGAGGCGCCGGCAGCATCAGTGCGAAAGCGGACACGCTGCCTGATGCGGTGATCTCTGCCGACAGTACCGGCCCCGGCGCAAACGGCTGGGTACAGCGGGAAGACGGCGCATGGCAGTACATGCAGTTCGGTTTCTTTACCAAAGGCAAATGGGCAAACATCGGTGACCGCTGGTACTGGTTCAACGCGGAAGGCGTCATGCAGACCGGATGGAAGAATATCGACGGAGCTGATTATTACCTTTCCGAGCAGACGGTGGAAGGACATCCTCTGGGCTCCTGTTACCAGAACGGCCTGACTCCGGATGGCTGTACCGTTGACGAGAACGGAGTCAAGATCGCGGATCCCGCCCCGGTCCCGGCTCAGCCTGCGATCGATATGTCGAGACCGAACCCGTATGGCATAAGCTGTGTGGAAGTAGACATCACCAATCAGACGGTCTACTGTTATATCGGCAATGACCTCGTAGTTGCGACGCCGTGCGTCACGGGAAACGCCTGGGCACACCCTACCCGGGTCGGACACTTCCGGATCAATTCGAAGGAAACGAACCGTTATCTGCAGGGCTATAATGACAACGGAACGAAGTATAAGAGCTGGGTCAATTTCTGGATGCCGTTCAATGGCGGACAGGGCCTTCATGACGCGGGATGGCGCAGTTCTTTCGGCGGTACCATTTACCAGAGCGGCGGCTCACACGGCTGCGTGAACATGCCGTATGACGCTGCAAGGGCGATCTACAGCGTTGCCTGGGTCGGCATGCCCGTCATCGTACACAACTGATCATCTTTCATACATCTTAAGCTTAAGTGCAGCACCGGCGCTTTCTGGCGCCGGTGTTTTTAGTTGGAGTAATACGGCATGATTTTTACTTATATACATGAATTGATACATTAGATTCACAGATCACTGTTTTTGTGATAGAATCATATAAAATATGCTGTTAAACAGCAATTCACAAACAGCAAGGTAACTCAACTATTGCCGGCTGAACCACGGTTAACTAAGGAGGGGATCAAATTGGCAACCAGAAAGTTAAAAACTGATGTGACAGACTCCGCTGAGATCAAAGAGGAGCTTACAAAGAAGACTGATGAAGCGATTGCTGCGGCTGAAAAAGAGGCAAAGAAGCCCGCTGCAAAAAAGACTGCTTCCAAAAAAGCAACAGTAAAGAAGGAAGCAGCCGCAGAGGCTGAGGCAAAAGCAGAAGATAAGATAAAAGAAGAGAAGCCTGCAGTTAAAAAGACTGCAGCAAAGAAACCTGCGGTAAAGAAAGCAGCTGCGGAAGCCGCTGCCGGAGAAGAGAAGGCGGTAAAGAAGCCTGCAGCGAAGAAGGCAGCTGCGAAGAAAGCAGCTTCCAAAGAGGAAGCCGCAGAGGCAAAGACAGAAAAGAAAGCTGCAGCCAAAAAGCCTGCTGCAAAAAAACCGGCGGCTAAGAAAGCCCCGGCAAAGAAAGCCGAGCCGGCCGAGGAAAAG
>JAFPHE010000107.1 GCA_017388745.1 Lachnospiraceae bacterium
CCTCGCCGCCCGTCACCGCGCGTCCGACTGCAGCTCCGTAATCCGGATAATCCACGCTGTCATTCGTGTCCGTTCCGAGATTAAGGACCTCGCAGCCCTTCTCCTCCAGATACTTCTTTACAAAGAACTTCATTTCAACGGCCGCATGGTCGTTGCCGAGTGCGATCTTCATGTCACTATCCTCCTGCTGATATTTATTCTTTCACATAGGTCTCCGGCTCGTCGTGCACGACCGCCGTGCCTTCATTTTCAAAGCGGAACGGGATATATAAGAGTTCCTTCATCGCGCGCTTCACTGCTTCGCGGTACTCCGGCTCCGCATAGAAGACCAGGAAACCTCCGCCGCCCGCGCCGAGAAGCTTTCCGCCGAGCGCGCCGGCATTTCTGCCTGCAGCGTACATCCGGTCAATGCTGTCTGTCGAGATGCCGCCCGAGATCCCCCGCTTCAGCTGCCAGGTGTGGTCCAGCATCCGCCCGAACTCATCCAGTCCCGCTGCAGGTCCTGCCGCAGAACCGCCCGAATCTTCCAGAACGCCGAGCGCCTCGTAGACCAGTGCCGTCATCTCCTTCAGCTCCGGGATCTTGACCCCCATCGCCTTTTTCGTTTCCTTCTGGATGTCTGAAGAAAACCTCGAAAATCCCGTGAAGAACATCAAAAGCCGGTCATTGAGCGCTTCTTTTCTTTCCGCGGAGATCTCCGCCGGCCTTACCTTATATCCGTCAGCGCCGAACTCGATCAGGTTCAGCCCGCCGAAAGCCGCCGCGATCTGGTCCTGGATACCGCCGCTTTCCTGACACATGACGCGTTCCACATAGATTGCCTGGTCTGCCAGCTCCCGTTTGCCTGTGCGCTTTCCCTTCAGCGCGCTGAACGCATTGAGCATGCCGACCGCAAAGGAAGATGAGGTGCCGAGGCCCGACCTCGCGGGAAGATCCGCGTCATAGGTCAGCCTGAGCTCGTGCATGTCCCTCAGCAGCATGGCATTGCGGATCGCAGGGTGCTCGATATCCTTCGTGTGCTGCACGCGCTCGATCTTCGAGTAGATCAGCTCATTGCGGTAGTCGAAAAACCGCGGAAGGTGCCGCACGCTGACATAGCAGTATTTGTCGAATGTCGTGGAAAGCACGGCGCCGCCGTATTCTTTAAAGTATTCCTCAAAATCTGTGCCGCCGCCGAAAAACGACATCCGGAACGGCGTCCTGGTGATGATCATATCGTGGTTCTCCTGAACATTGACCTAATTGGTTCACATGGGCCGAACCCGAATCTTCGGTTCCGATCCTGTGTATCTTTTTATTATAATGCACTGTTTCAAAAATGTAAAATTGATGATTGTACCCGAGGATCTCTGTGCTATAATGTCCGATGGTCAAACTGATCATTCACCCCGGAGGAAGTTCCTGACATGCAGCAGAAAAGCAGC
This sequence comes from Lachnospiraceae bacterium, assembly GCA_017388745.1. GTDB lineage: Bacteria > Bacillota > Clostridia > Lachnospirales > Lachnospiraceae > Avilachnospira. The sequence continues at coordinate 1,425 of JAFPHE010000107.1, forward strand.
CACGAGATAGATATGCTCCACGGGCCGGTGCTTCCGGCCTATTTTGCGTTCACGATACCGATGGCGCTCAGCATGCTGCTCCAACTGCTGTTCAACGCCGCGGACGTCATCGTCGTCGGCCGCTTTGCCGGCGCGAACGCCCTTGCCGCCGTCGGCTCCACCACTTCCCTGGTGGCGCTGATGATCAACATCATCTCGGGCCTTTCCACCGGCGTCAATACGATCATCGCGCGCGACTACGCGCGTGACTGCTTCGATAAGGTCTCAAACGCCGTACATACCTCTCTTCCCTTCGGTTTTCTCGGAGGTCTTGCCGTGGCGCTCCTTGCGATCCCCGCGGCACATCCCATCCTGACACTGATGCAGAGCCCGCCGGAAGTCATCGGCATGTCCGTCATTTATTTAAGGATCTATTTCATTTCCCTGCCCATGATCGCCCTCTACAATTTCGGCGCTGCGATCCTGCGTTCGATCGGCGATACCAGGCGGCCGATGCTTTATCTGCTTTTTTCCGGCATCGTCAATCTGCTGCTGAACCTGTATATGGTCATTGTCCTCAGGCTCGGCGTCATCGGCGTAGGCGTCGCGACCGCCGTTTCCAATACGATCTCCGCCTTTCTCGTCCTGGGTGCACTTTTGCGTGAGGACTCCTGTCTCCGCTTCCGGCCCTCGCAGATGGCCTTCCTTCCGAACACGCTCCGTGAGATCCTGCATTTCGGTCTTCCCGCTTCGATCCAGGGCAGCCTCTTTGCCTTTTCCAATATCCTGATCCAGTCCTCGGTCAACAGTTTCGGCAGCGTCTATATGGCGGGCAATGCTGCGGCGCAGAGTGTCGAAGGTTTCCAGTATGCCTTCCTGATGGCGAATATGAGCGCCACCCTGACCTTCATGAGCCAGCATATCGGTGCGGGTCTCTATGAAAGATCCAGGATCGTACTCAGGACGATCATCACCGCGGGCATGGTCATCACCACCCTGATCGGCATCGTCTTTGCCTTTTTCCGCGTACCGCTTCTTACGCTCTACAATCCCGATCCGGCAGTCCTCGGCGTCGCCATGCGGCGCATGACGATCCTTGTCCTGATCGCCGCGCTGGAGATCCCGATGGACAGTTACTCCAACGCGATCCGAGCGGCAGGCCGCACCATCGAGCCCACTGTCATCTCTCTGATCGGCGCCTGCGGATTCCGCGTCCTGTGGCTCATGACCGTATTCAGGATCTTTCATTATTATGAAACGATCTTCATGGTCTGGCCCGTCAGTTGGGTGCTCACCGGTCTTGCGGACATAGTTTTTTACAAGCGCATCATGAAAAGTCATTTCAAGCCCGCACAGTGATCCGTGCGGCTTCCCGGCAGAAGATACGCCGGAACAGCAGAAAAGAGGACAGACCCTTACCGGATCCGTCCTCTCTTTGATTTCAAAAAATCCTTAATATATGCGTTTTGAGGTATCAGCCGAAGTATCTCTTCAGAAGGCCTGCGAATGCCTTGCCGTGTCTTGCCTCGTCACGTGCCATCTCATGAACGGTGTCATGGATCGCATCCAGATTCAGAGCCTTTGCTCTCTTTGCAAGATCGGTCTTGCCTGCGGTAGCGCCGTTCTCTGCTGCGACTCTCATCTCAAGGTTCTTCTTGGTGGAGTCGGTCAGGACCTCGCCCAGAAGCTCTGCGAACTTCGCAGCATGCTCAGCCTCTTCAAATGCAGCGGTCTTCCAGTACTCGCCGATCTCCGGATATCCTTCTCTGTAAGCAACGCGGGACATAGCCAGATACATACCTACTTCGGAGCACTCGCCGTTGAAGTTGTCGCGAAGGTCTGCGATGATGTCTTCCGGAGCGCCCTGTGCAACGCCTACGACATGCTCAGCCGCCCAGGTCATCTGATCCGGCTCATTTGCCTTGAACTTGTCAGCCGGTGCCTTACAGATCGGGCACTTCTCGGGCGGATTCTCAGCCTCTACAGTGTAACCGCATACAGTACAAACCCATGTCTTCATACTCAATTCTCCTTTTTTAATATATGCTGTTTTGCGGACTGCCGCGCCCGCCGGCACTTCACCGGCATGCACCGCAGACCGCGGTTGATCTATAGAAAAGCGCTTTACGCCTTTTCCCTTAAGCAGTCCAGGCAGACGCCGGTGATCTCAAATTCAAGGGAGTCCGCCCGTCCCGGAAGCATGCTGTCTTCCGGACTGCCGGTCCCCTCATCGCCCCTGATCATGATCAGGTCACGGGGCACATCATAAAATCTCCCGCAGCAGCTGCAGATGAAGTGTCCGTGGTCGTCGGTCCGGAAATCAAAACGGTCCGGTCCGTCGGTGCATCGGATCTTGCGGATCTCGCCGGCTTCCGCCAGCTGGTTTAAATTGCGGTAGATCGTTCCGAGGCTGACATTGGGGATCTCCTCACGGATCGCCGAATAGATCTCATGCGCATTCGGATGAGATCCGTTGCCATGGAGATACTCCATGATCGCGTCCCGCTGTTTTGAATGTTTGGAGATCACAGCCACTTTTTCAGATCCTCGTGTTAGCCTTCGTTAATAATGATAATCGTTACTATTATTATATCAGATCCATATCCTTTGTCAATGCAGGAGGATGTCCTTATGATGTACTAAATCCCGGTTCCCTGCAGAACGGCCGCATCCTTACATTACAGCAAAAAAACACCGGCCTGGACGTATGTGATCCGTCTCCGGTCGGTGCGTTTAGATCCTATGGTCTATTTTGTTCCGTTATGCCGCTTATTCGCCTGCTTCGGTCTCTTCAGCAGCTTCGGTATAGGTGACGCTGGAATGCTCCGCCACAAATTCCGTTACGAGGTTGCTGAGGACTGCCAGCTCCAGCTCGGACTCGGAAGTTGCCTCAGTAAGAGCTTCAACATTATCATAGCCGAACTCTTCCGCATACGCGGCAATGGCTTCATCCGTGACCTTCAGGCCTTCCTTCTCCGCGATCGCGTAGATCACGGCCGCACGCTTTGCGGCGTCTGTTGCGCCTTCGGTCAGACCGTCACGGAACTCCTCGTAGGTCTGGCCATACATCTGGATCATGGACGCAAGGGACATGCCGTAAGCTCTGCTGAGCGCGTTGTCATAGGTCCGGATATAGATGTCCTTCTGCCAGTCGATGGCTTCCTGGCTCGGCTCGACCTCGCTGGTCTCGAGGACCTTGGTCAGGATCGCATCTGCAAGTCCTTCCTTCGCCTCGGAATCATTCATGGTCTGCAGGCCTTTCTTCAGGAATTCCCTGAGACCGTCGACCGTGCTGTAGTCGCCGCTGGTGATCTCTTCAACAAACTCATCGTCGATCTGCGCCATGGTGCGCGGTCTCTCGATCTTATTGATGTCGCAGACAAAGAGCGCATCCTTGCCTTTCAGGTCTTCGTTGCTGTAGTCCTCCGGGAAGGTGACATTGACGTTGATCGTCTCTCCGTAGTGTCCGCCGATCAGCTGCTCTTCAAAACCCGGGATAAATGCGCCGGAGCCGATTACAAGCGGATAGTCGGTGCCGCTGCCGCCCGGAAACTCTACGCCGTCGATGGAACCGACGAAATTGATCGTAGCGGTGTCGCCTTCCTGGACCTCGCCGTCGACGATCTCTACCGGATAGGACGGCAGGATATTGGTCTCGATATAAGTATCCACTTCCTCGTCGGTGACTGCGGCTGCCTTTGGAGCGGTCAGGTCCAGACCGGTATACTCGCCCAGGCTGACCTCACCGAGGACTTCCGGCTTGACCGGAGCAACTGAACTGATCGCTGTGATCAGCTCCAGGGAATCGGTATCCAGCGCCTGTGCCCCTTCGGAAGATCCGGCTTCGCTGCTCTCAGCCTCTGCGCCTTCTTCTGCCGCGGTGGTCTCCGCTGCCTCGCTGCTCTCTGCAGCGCTCGTCTCAGCCGCTGCTTCGGTCGCCGCAGCAGTCGTCTCTGTCGCGCCGGATCCCGAGCAGGCACTGAAAATGCAGGCAGCCGCCAGCGCAGCCGCCGGAATAATAAATTTTCTGACCTTCATCATAATGTTCCTCCCAATTAGTGCAGTATTTTCGGTGATCTCCAGTAACGGAAGAGCACCTTTGCAATGATCTTGTCCTTGCTGATATAACTCTCTTTCCAGTAACGGGCGTCAAGCGAGTTGTTGCGGTTGTCCCCGAGGAAGAAATAGCAGTTCTCGGGCACCTCAAAACTCATATCGCCCGTATAGAGCATCGGTTCATTGAGATAATCTTCCTGAAGCTTTTCGCCGTTGACGTAGACTGCCGCAGTCATCAGCTGGGCATCGCTGCCGCGGCTTAAGTCAAGGCCCGGATTATAGCTGAGCTCCGACTGCGCGACACTTCCTTCCGCGACGATCTCGACCTTGTCCCCCGGCACGCCGATACAGCGCTTCAGGTAGTAAAGCGTCTTCGGGTGATTGATCTCTTTGCCGCAGTGCGGACAGGTCTCGGGCGCCGTGCCCTCACCCATCGCGACATTGCAGCGGTTGCAGATCCAGCCGAACTTGAAGATGCTGATATCGCCCCGCTCGGGCTCGCCGAAAGTATAGGCAAGTCTCAGGCCGATGACGCGGTCACCCTCCATGATGGTGCTTTCCATCGAGGAAGTCGGCACGGTCGAATTGGCAATAACAAGGGTATTGCACAAAAAAGCGATCGCAAAAGCAGCCACGATCACTTCGACCCAGCTTAAGATCTCCCGCAGGACGGGACCCATTTGTTTTTTCTTTTCATTATCGCTCATAACAGATCTCTCATGTGTTTATGACACGAAACCTACTATACAACAAAAATGCGTTCAAAGTGTGTACTATTTTATGAAAGTTTTCTCAAATTCAGAACCGTCCGGCTCCCCGCAGGTTCTGAAAGGCAGGTCGCCGAACGGTTTTCTTTTATTTATCAGCCGGCGTTGGATGCCGCGATCTTGACCTTGCTCCAGAGCTCGGCGATCACCTTGCGGGTCTCTTCATTATAATTGAAGACCTCGTCGTTGGGGTTTCCGGTGCGCGGGATGAATGCGTCGATGCCTTCAAATTCGCCTCCCTCGCCGGACAGGTCCTCGTTGACCTTGGCGATCGGGGAGGTGTATCCGACATATTCCGACTTGTCGTAAGCCGGATCATACTCGGATATGAAGTTGATGAACTCATGAGCCAGCTCGACGTTTTCCGCATTCTTCGGGATGACCATGCAGTCGGACCAGAGGTTCGTGCCGGTCTCGGGGCAGAAGTAGCCCATGTCTTCATTTTCCGCCATGACATAGGTCGCGTCGCCGGAATAGATCAGGCCGAGCGCCTTGCGGCCCTGCGCCATGTTGTCGATGATCTCGTCGGTGACGATCTCGGGCTGCATGGTATTGACGCACTGCAGCAGGAACTCATATGCCTCGTTGAGCTCGTCCGGATCATCGGTATTCATGGAATATCCGAGATACTTGAGCGCCATCATGAAGGAGTCTCGCTCGGAGTCGTAAAGGTAGATGTCTCCCTTATACTTTTCATTGAGGAAAATGCCGAAGCCCTGTTCCTCCAGATCCTTGATGTCGACCTTGGTCTTGTCGTAGACGATGCCGACCGAGCCCCAGAAATACGGTGCGCAGTAGGTATTGTCCGGATCATAGGGAAGGCCGATGACGCCGGGCTCCATGCCTTCGAAGCAGGTGAGCTTGGACTTGTCCAGAGGCTGCAGGCGGTCCTCCAGGAGCAGGCGCTCGATCATGTAGTCGCTCGGGACCAGGATGTCGTAAGCATCCCCGTTCGCGACCTTGATATACATCTGCTCGTTGGACTCGAACTCGTCCATCATGACGTGCGCGCCGGTACGCGCTTCAAAATCGGAAAGGGTATGTTCTCCCACATACTCTCCCCAGTTATAGATATGCAGGGTCTGCCCTGCGAACTTTCCTTCGCTCTTGCTGCCGCAGGCGGCCGTCGCAAGCATTGTTCCAACCAAGATCGCTGCCAAAACAAATGCCCTTTTTTTCATTCTCTGATCTTTACCTCCGTTAATAAAAATGCCTTATCCGGACTATGGATCCGGACATATATTACAGGGCGGCGCGGATGATGCCGCGCGCCGTGTTCTTTTTGCCGCAGGTCTTCCCGTCCATAAAGGAGCCTTAGCTCCATGGCATCGGGGACCGTTTCTTACTCCTCTGCCGTCCCGGTTTCCGCAGCCTTTTTCCTTGCGGTCATCCGCTCCCGGATAAACGGGATCAGGTTGATGATGATGAGGATCAGCGTGATCACGCCGATGATCAGCGAGGAGATCGCATTGATCGTGGGGTTGACACGTTTGCTCATGGTATAGACCATGATGCTTAAGTTCTTGACGCCGCGGCCCGTGACGAAGTAGGAAATGATGAAATCGTCAAAGGACATGGTGAATGCAATCAGTGCGCCGCTGAATACGCCGGGCATGATCTGCGGCACGATGACCTTGGTCAGTGCCTGCCACGGCGTGGCGCCGAGGTCCATGGCCGCATCCGCAAGGTTCGGGTCCAGTGAACGGATCTTGGGCATGACGCTTAAGATCACGTACGGGATACAGAAAGCGATGTGCGCGAGGATCATGGTCATCAGGCCGCGCTCGATGCGCATCGTGATAAAGAACAGCATCAGGCCGATCGCCGTTACGATCTCAGGGTTCATGATCGGGAAATCATTGATCTGGAGCACCAGGTCTTTTACCACCCGCCGGGATTTGGAGAGTCCCACCGCCGCCAGCGTGCCGGTGAAGGTCGAGACCACCGTGGCGATCACTGCGACCAGCACCGTGGTATACACGGATTCCATCATCTGTGAATCCCTGAAAAGCCTCTCATACCACTGCAGGCTGAAGCCTTTCATGACCGTCAGAGATTTGGACCCGTTAAAGGAGAAGATCACGACGCAGACGATCGGAAGGTAAAAGAAGACCAGCGAGAGGATCATGACGATCTTGCCGAAGATACGCTTGTTTTTCTTCATGACATGCCCTCCCTTCTTAAGCTTCCCTGACGCCGCCGGAATTGCGGAGTTCCAGAGTACGCACCAGATACATGCTGAGCATCATGATGACCGCCATGATGACGGAGATCGCCGAACCGAAGTTCCATTCGCCGACCGTGATGAACTGGTTCTCGATGACGTTGCCGATCAGGAAATACTGGCCGCCGCCCAGCAGCTTCGGGATAAAGAACGAGCTGACCGCAGGCAGGAACACCAGGCTGATGCCGCTGATGACGCCCGGCAGGGACAGCGGAAGCGTTACCTTCAGGAAGGAGTGTACTCCGTTCGCGCCGAGATCCGCCGCCGCCTCCAGCAGCGAGTGGTCCATCTTGCTGAGAGAGGTGTTGATCTGCAGGATCATAAACGGCAGAAAGTTGTAGACCATGCCCAGAAGCACGGCCGTTTCCGTGTAAAGGATCTCCACGTCCTTAAATCCGATATAGCCCAGCAGCGTCGAGAACAGGCCGCCCTTGCTTAAGAGACCGATCCAGGCGTAGGTGCGGACCAGCATGTTGATCCAGGTCGGAAGCGTGATCGCAAGCACGAGCATGTTGCGCATGCGGTCCGAGCTGTTCGCGATAAAATACGCGACCGGATAACCGAGGATGACGCAGATGACCGTCGTTTTGAAGGCGATCTTCAAAGACCGCCAGAGCACCAGCAGGAAGTCCGGGTCTGTAAAGAAACGGACGAAATGCCGGAGCGTGAACTGGAATGTAAGGATCGCGTTGCCCGTATCCGTAAAAGCGTAGAATACCACCAGCACCATGGGGAGCAGCAGCATGATCACGCTCCAGACGATATACGGTACGGCAAGCTGTGAAAAACGTTTCAATAGAGTATCTCCCTTATTTCTGTGAATGAGCTGTGCAACTGCATGCATATAAACATGCGGCAGTTACGTATTGTCCCCTTTAGCTCATCTTGTGCATGACGTGGATGTCCTGCGGACCGAAGCGCAGTCCGACTTCGGCGCCTTCTTCGACGTAGTCGGTCGTACGGAGCTTGAACTCCCGGCCGGTCGTGGCGAAGGTGACAGGGTAGGACGCGCCTTCACGGATGTTTTCGAGATCAAAGTCGTAGTCTACGTAAATGTCGACGGATTCATCCTCGTTGGAGAGCTTCCAGGCCTGCGCGCTCGCCCAGGTCTTGAGGTCCGTATCGAGCGCCTGCGCTTCCTGCAGTTCGTCGACGGTCTTGAAGAAGTTGAACGCCATGACGGCTTCATTCGCCTTGGGATTCTTGACGACCGGCTGGTTGACCACGTAGATGGTCTTCTGGATCATCGTCCCGTTTGCGGTGGAGAAGACGACGGGATATTCGCCCTCTTCCGCTTTGACTTCATACTGTATGTTATTGATCGACAGGTACTCATCCGTGGAAGGATCCCATGCCTGCGCATCCGCGCGGGCAATGACTTCCTTGTCGTCGAGCGACGGCACGTCCTCGATATCCACGAAGAAGTCGTTGGCGGAAATCTTTTCCTTTCCGTCTGCCGACGTCACTTCATTGTTCTTCACGACGCGCATGCGGACCGTTACGGAAGTGCCGGGCACGGTCTCCACGATGACTTCATACTGCTGCCCCTTGAAAAGGACGCTGTCCACGGTGCCGTTCAGCTGGCCTTCATCGACCGGAACGATATCGATGTCCTCGGGTCTGAGCACCACATCCACCGGCGCGTTCCTCGGAAATCCGAAGTCGACGCATTTGAAATCATGGTCGTCGAAATGCACCAGATAGTCGTCCACCATCCGTCCCGGGATGATGTTGGACTCGCCGACGAAATCAGCCACGTAACGGTTGACAGGCTCGTTGTAGATCTGCTGAGGCGTACCGATCTGCTGGATCTCGCCGGCTCTCATGACCACGATCTTGTCGGACATGGTCAGGGCTTCTTCCTGGTCGTGGGTGACGTAGATGAAGGTGATGCCGACCTCCTGCTGGATGCGCTTCAGCTCGTACTGCATCTCCTTGCGGAGCTTTAAGTCCAGAGCGCCGAGCGGCTCGTCCAGGAGCAGGACCTTCGGCTCGTTGACGAGCGCTCTCGCGATCGCGACTCTCTGCTGCTGTCCGCCGGAAAGAAGCGTTACGTTCTTGCTCTCATATCCTTCAAGACCGATCAGCTTCATCATCTTCATGACCTTCTGCTCGATGACGTCCTTGCTCATCTTCTTGATCTTCAGGCCGAAGGCAATGTTGTCATAGACGGTCATGTGCGGGAAGAGCGCGTACTTCTGGAAAACGGTATTAAGCTCGCGCTTATACGGCGGAAGCTTGGCAATGTCCTCTCCCCCAAAGATGACCTGCCCTTCCGTCGGCTCGAGAAAGCCTCCCAGGATCCGGAGCAGCGTGGTCTTGCCGCAGCCCGAAGGACCGAGCAGCGTCACGAACTCGTTTTCCTGTATATCCAGGTTGATCTTCTTCAGGACCAGCTGGTCTTCGAAACTCATGACGATATCCCTAAAACGGATCAGAGTCTTATCTTCCATGAGAGACCTCCTTCTACTTGCATTAACTGCCGCAGACCGGGCTGCAGCGGGTGAATCATTATTGAAACATTAAAAGCCCTGTCCGAGCACACGGCCGATCGCGTCATACGTAAAGCCCTTGCGTGCCAGAAAGGCGTATGCCTTCCGCCGTTCGTCAGGCTCCGCGTCCTCCGGGATCCCCGCGGGATACTTCCTCCGGAATGCCCTTTCACAGGCGGCATATTCATCCTCCGGCGTCAGCAGTTCGAGCTGTGCACGGATATCCGCGCCTTTCAGGCCCTTCTGCATGAGCTTTGCCTCGATCTCCCGCCGGGAACGGCTTCCCTTCAGCTCTTCGACATAGCTCTCCGCATACCGGACGTCATCCGCAAAGCCGTAACGGTCCAGGAACTTCATGACGTCCGCGATGACGTCCTCGGGATAGAAGCCTTCCTCCAGCTTCTGCCGGATCTGGTGCCGGGTCTTGTCGGTGTTTTTCATGAAGTAGAGCACCCGTTTCCTGGCGCGGGGGATCAGGATATCATCCCGGATCGAGGCATACTCCGCATCGCTCAGCTCTTTCCTGAGTTCCGCATTTCCTCCCGTTCTCCCGCTGCCGGTCTCCTCCGTCAGGCCCAGTTTCAGCTGCCGGCACTCGCCTTTATACAAAAGAAAGGTCACCTCGCCATAATCGAGGGTGACCTTGTTTCTTTTATTATCAAATGTCTCTACGCCTGTGATGTTGTATGCCATTGATTACTTCGCCGGGGTGTCGGGAACAGGCACGCCGGAAGCGGCAGCATCCGCTGCCTCCTCTGCGATCAGTCCCAGCTTTACCCTTAATTTATGATCGATCTCGGCCAGGATCTCAGGGTTGTCCGCCAGATAGTTCTTGGCATTCTCCCTGCCCTGTCCGATCTTGCTTCCGTTGTAAGCAAACCATGCTCCGCTCTTTTCGACGATGTCCTCCCTGACAGCCAGATCAATGAGGTCGCCTTCTCTGGAGATGCCCTTGCCGAACATGATATCGAACTCCGCCTCCTTGAAAGGCGGCGCTACTTTATTCTTGACGATCTTGACACGCACATGGTTGCCGACTGCTTCCGCACCCTGCTTGATCGTCTCTGTACGTCTTACATCCATACGGACGGAAGAATAGAACTTGAGCGCGCGGCCGCCGGTCGTGGTCTCGGGATTGCCGAACATCACGCCGATCTTCTCACGCAGCTGGTTGATAAAAATAACCACACAGTTGGACTTGGAAATGATGCTGGTAAGCTTGCGGAGCGCCTGGGACATCAGTCTCGCCTGCAGGCCGACGACGGAATCGCCCATCTCGCCCTCGATCTCCTTCTTCGGTACCAGCGCGGCAACAGAGTCGACGACGATGACGTCGATCGCTCCGGAACGGACCATGGTGTCCGCGATCTCGAGCGCCTGCTCACCGTTATCGGGCTGGGAGATATACAGGTTGTCAATGTCTACGCCGATGTTCTTCGCATAGACCGGATCCAGCGCATGCTCCGCATCGATGAAACCGGCAACGCCGCCCATCTTCTGTGCTTCGGCAACGACATGGAGTGCCAGTGTCGTCTTACCGGAGGACTCGGGTCCGTAGATCTCGATGACTCTGCCCTTCGGAACGCCGCCTACGCCCAGCGCGTAATCCAGGCTCAGGGAACCCGTCGGGATGACCTCGATGGACTTGTCCCTCACGGAATCGCCGAGCTTCATGACAGCGCCCTGTCCGAAATCGCGTTCGATCTGCTTGATCGCCGCTTCCAGCGCTTTCTGTTTATCTTCCTTTGTTACTTCTTTTGTGACTGCCATAAATAATAAATACTTCCTTTTCTTCTTTATTTCAGTCTCTTTTGCCAACAGCGCGTACAGCGCTATTTTAGCATAGTCACGCGCTTTTGGAAATAGGCAAGTTATACCACATGCCGGAAGATTTTGCACATGATTTATGCACTATATCAGTGTTTATAAATCTTTAATAGAATAATTAGCACTCACCTATTGACAGTGCTAACAAAATCCTTATAATTAATTTGTAAGCTTCGGAAAGGAGGCATTTTCCTATGAATATCAATAAATTTACTCAAAAATCCATAGAGGCAGTCAACGGCTGCCAGAAGGTCGCGCTGGAGTACGGCAACCAGCAGATCGAACAGGCACATATCCTGTACAGCCTGCTGTCACTCGATGACAGCCTGATCGGCAAGCTCCTGCAGAAGATGGGCATCGACCCTGAGTCTTTCCGCCGGGATCTGACCGATGTGATCAGCCGTTATCCAAAGGTGAGCGGAAGCAGCGCCAACCTGTATTTTTCCAATGACGCCAACCGTGTCCTGACCGAGGCAGAAGACCACGCAAAGGCAATGGGCGACGAGTATGTTTCCGTGGAGCACCTGTTCCTGGTCATGATCGACCGGGCTGACCGCGACATGAAAGCACTGTTCGCCCGTCATAACATAACGAAGGACGGCTTCCTGAAAGTCCTTTCGGAAGTCCGCGGCAACCAGAAGGTCGTTTCGGACAATCCGGAAGCCACTTATGATACCCTCAACAAGTACGGCTATGACCTTGTGGAACGCGCGCGCCAGCAGAAACTCGATCCTGTCATCGGCAGAGA
>JAFPHE010000108.1 GCA_017388745.1 Lachnospiraceae bacterium
TAAGGAGCTGCAGCAGGATGATACGGAATATGTTCCTGCTTCTTACCGTCTCAACCTTGCCTACTATTATCCGGAAGGTGCCGACACCTCTGACTCGATCCATTCCTATGCCGGCGAGATCTTCCAGACTCTCAATACGCTGAACGCGGACTATCTTGCCAATTACTATGATATGTCCGATACGACACCGCTTTCCTTTGCGCAGCGCCGCGGTCAGGGAAAGGCGCGCGTCACCGGAAAGTATAACCCCAATGATTCCCGGCATGATCCGAAGGATCCCTCGACCTGGACGATCAACAGTTTCCGGAACGTCAACGTGACTTTCTACGACGGCGACGGCAATCACATTAACGGTTATTACGTTGTCCAGGAGATCATGTCCATGGCCAACGTCTATGCTTATTACCATGACATGGATGACGCGGAAGCGATGGAACTGTATTGCCGTACGCTTTTTGAAAACGCGATGAGTTCCCGCGTCAGCATGGGAAACGTCTATTATGATTCGGGCTGCTTAAAGCGTACCAAGCAGGATGAAGCAGCGGAAGCGATCGCGATGGAGATCGAACAGCTTACGACCGAACACCAGCTTTCCGGTGCGACTGCACGCAGTTCGGGCTATGAGGCTCTTGCAAATTACCTTGCAACCTCCGCCGCGGATGAAAACGGCACTTCGGACGAAGACACGGACGAAGAAACGGATGACAGTGCTGAGGAAAGCTCCGATGAAAGCAGTACTGTCGGCGAAGGCTATGCAAGCTACGGAACCGGGCTTACAGGCAGCACCTCTTCTCATGAGAGCAGGCTGGAATCAATTGACAGCAATGTCGTCGTATCCGGCGGACAGGGCTCCGGCATTTCAGAGACCAATGCTGCCGGCATCGACCTGAGCGGCTATGCAGTCGTCGGCGGCAGCAATACTTCGTCCACTGCAGTATACAGCGGCGGCTCTTCGGTAACGACAAGCGAAGCCGTATCCGATCCTTCTGCGGGCAGCGGAACTGCAGTGGTCAATTCCGACGGGACGGCCGGAGGCAGCGGTTCTTCTGACGTCGTTACTTCCGAAGGAACAAGCATCCAGGATGTGCCTGCCGAAACAGCAGGTGACGACAGCTACGTGGACAGCGGGTCATCCGATGACGGATATGTTGTCAGTCCTGCAAGCAGCCTCTTTGATATCCGCAGGATCTTCAGCATTATTAAACACAGGACACTTAAGCCTGTTTCCATGAGCCTCTTCCCAACGGTCTATCGGCTTGCGGAAGAAAACTATGTTGTCAGTCCCGGCCAGGGAACGTCTGTTCCTTCAGAAACGGCAGCTCCGGAGACCGCAGCCGCTGAAGTGATCCAGGATGCCCCGGCAGAGCCCGCGGCGGAAACCACGGCAGCCGCAGAAACGGCAGCGCCGGCTTCAGACAGCAGCAATTCGTCCTCCGGTTCCGGAAGCAGCGGTTCAGCCGGCAGCACTTCTGTCGGTCAGGGCGGCAGCAGACAGCCCGTTACGAACAGCACTTCATCTTCACATACCGAGCCCATGAGCGAAGAGGATGCGGCGATCGCAGCACAGATCGATGAACTCCTTCGCCAGGCAAATGTTCTTTCCGGATCCGAACAGTATTGCCCCGGACATATCGATCTTTATATCTCGATAACGATTAAAGGAATCGACGATAAGAACGGCCTTTTCAAAGCCGACAAGATCGGCAATGATCCTGCCAACTTCAACAACCGCTGGCAGGGCTGGACGACAGATAAGATCGCTGAGGCACGAGCACTTAATCACCAGGACTGGTTTGAGACTTACGGCCTTTCCATTTCCTCGATCAACCTGACCAGCCAGCTGACTGAAGAAGAGATCCAGGAGTATCTGGCAGGCCTTCCGTCCGACGTGTCTGACGCCCGTAAAGCAGTCGTTGATTTCGCACTGCATTCCGTTGGAAAAGTCCCGTATTACTGGGGCGGCAAACCCAACGGACCGGGATATGACGGCAACAATTTCTATACGCTTGTAGGCGCGGACACCAGCGGACGCATCCTGCGCGGCCTTGACTGCTCCGGCTGGGTCAACTGGGTATACTGGTCTGCGACGGGAAAGAGTCTCGCAGGTGAGAGTACCGGCACGCTGATCGGCTGCGGTAAAAGGATCACACGTTCCGCTCTGAAACCGGGTGATATCATCATCCGTACAGGCGCTGATTCCCACGTTGTCATGTTCCTCGGCTGGGTCGGCAACGGAAACTTTATCGGCATTCATGAGACCGGCGGAGTCAAAAATAATGTCGTCGTCGGTGAGATGACTGCGAGCTGGCCGTATTACCGTTCACTGATCGATTAGCTTTAAAGAATTGCCCCGGAGCCTGTTCCGGGGCTTATCTTTTATGATACAATTAGTACGAAGACCTGAGACTATCAGGATGTATCCGGAAATACGGGTAAGGAGGCTGTTATGAAAAGAATACATGTAAACAGGATCCTGTCAGTATTGCTTGCTGTCATTCTGTCCGCAGTTTCTCTTGCTGCCTGCAACGGGAACCAGCAGGGACAGGAGACCGCTTCGGGAACGGAGAGCGTTTCCGCCGAAATGAGTTCTTCAGCTGAACCGGAGAGCTCGGCGGTACCTGAAAGTACGGCAGAAACACCGGAAAGCACAGAATCACCCGAACCCGAAACCACCGGAACGGCTGCAGGTGAAAGCACAGTATCCGGACAGGAACTGATCGAAGCTCCTTCCATAAGTGCGAAATCATTTCCCGTAACGGACGGTTCGACAGCGACACTTCCCTTAAGCTGGATGCTCTACCGGCTCTGTACCGGCGAAGATCAGGCAGCTGCAGAAGAAGCAATGCATTTCACAAAGACAAACAATGCTTATCTGCGGCTGATGGACAGAGAAGCCGATCTGGTCATCGCCTATGAACCGGGGCCGAATGCCAAGGAAAACCCGCGTTATGAAGATATCATACTGAAACCGATCGGTCTTGATGCCCTGATCTTTATCTGCAATACGGGAAACAGAGTCGATACTTTGACAACAAAAGAGATCCGGGACATTTATACCGGTAATATCACGAACTGGAAAGAAATCGGAGGAGACGACGCTCCGATCATCGCTTTTCAGCGTGAAGTCAATTCCGGCTCCCAGACACTGATGGAAAACCTCATGATGAAGGGTACCGTAATGGCAGATGCCCCGAAAGAATTCAGACCTTCTGAAATGGGTGACCTGATCGAGAATGTGGCACAGTATGCAAACAGCAGCAATGCTCTCGGTTATTCCGTCTATTACTACGCACAGAACATGTACACGCGTCCGAATCTCCGTTTTATGGCGGTCGACGGCGTCATGCCTTCGAATGATACGATACGGAACGGAGAGTACAAATACACGAATCCGTTCTATGTTGCGATCCGTAAGGATGAACCGACAAATTCAAAGGCCTATGAGCTCTTTGAATGGCTCACAGGCGACGACGGCCAGTCCCTTGTTGAAGCAATGGGCTATGTAAGCCTCGTAAAGGGGTCAAAAAGCCTTCCGGACGGTTTGAACGGCAAAGTATCCATCAGCGGCGGCAGGCTTGCGGAAAACACACACAGGCTTGCTGTCAACGGGCGCTGTTACGACGGCGATGCAGGCGTGGTCTTTCTGGATGCATCAATGCAGTATATGGGCCGTGAAGACAGCATCCGGATCCGCGATGATGACGCCTTTGCACTGATCCGCGGTTCCGTATTTGCGGCAAGCGAACCGTTGTACGGATCCAATGGCAGTTCTGATGCCGAAAGTGAAGAGTATCCTTCCAATCTACCCGTCGGTCTTTATGACGTAGACCTCGGGGGCTGGGCTGTCGAACCCTCTTATGATTTCTGCTATACCGAATGCAAAGACGGCGACCATGCAGTATTCTATCTGGGCAACTGGACGGAGGCATACGATGAGAACGGTGAATACATCGGCGATGATGTCGTGTCTTCTGTTGATCTCTATGATGAAAACGGAAAGAAGATCCGGTCGCAGGAGTATACCGGCTGGGAAGAACTGGAAGAACTGATCGCAGACACACTGCGCCATTCCCATGTGCATCCCGAGACCAGCGAAGACGGCCTTACTTCCGTCTACCGTCTGGGCGGAAGCACCGTTCTGACAGAGACTTATGGCGAAGAGTCCAAGGTCGTTCTGGAAGTCGGCGGCAAAGAATATGCAAGTGCTTCCAGCGGTTATCTCGTACCGTACCAGTCCGACTTCACATCCGAAGATGAACTGCCGTATCGCTGGTGTATCGTTCATCTGTTCGACAGCGGTCTCGATGAAAATGATGATTATTACTATGATGAAGTGGGGCGGTATGTGATCAACGATAAAGGAGAAGTGGTATACGCCCTGCCCGGTAACGAGGATGAAGGCATCGACTTCGTGGACAGGAACTTTATCATTACACGGAATTATGACTCGGGAAAATTTGTCATTCATGACATGAACGGTGTCGAAGTCTCGAGCTGGATCGAGCCGGAAGACTATGAATACGCCGACTGGTGGGGATAACAAAGTATCCGTAACCAACTGATATAAAACAAAAAGACCTCCGGAGATTCATTTCTCCGGAGGATGACTTTTTATACGAAACAGTTTATCAGCGCTTTCTGGCGACTGCTTTCTTCGCAGCTTCTTTAATATCCGCTGCCGTGAGATTGTAAGCTTCCTTCAGATAAGCCAGCGGGCCGACCTGGCCGAATCTGTCCCGGACACCGATCATTTCTACAGGAACAAACCGGTCGCCCTTTGTCATAAGGACATCCGTCACGGCGGAGCCGATGCCGTTGATAACGTTATGGTTCTCAGCGGTAACGATCGCACCGGTTTCGGCCGCTGCAGCCAGAATGGCCTCTTCATCGATCGGTTTGATCGTGAACATGTCGAGGATCCTTGCCTCGATGCCCTCTGCGGCAAGCTCATCAGCAGCTTTCAGCACTTCGGGAATCATGACCGCGCCTGCAGTGATGATCGTAAGATCACTGCCTTCACGCAGTACGTTTGCTTTGCCGATCTCAAAGGTGGATCCTTCCTCATAGATCTTCAGCGCATTTTTACGGAAGAGGCGGAGATAGTACATGCCATAGTTGGCGGAAAGCTTACCCATCAGATCCTCCAGCATCACAGGATCCGACGGTTCGACGATCGTCATGTTCGGGAATGCGCGGAAGATAGCCACATCTTCAAACGGCATATGCGTACCGCCGTTCAGCTGAGCCGAAACACCCGGGTCCGTACCGACAATACGTACATTGGAACCCGCATATGCACCGCTGATAAACGCCTGGTCTGTGGCACGGCGGGACACGAATGCGGCAAAGGAATGCGCAAACGGGATACGTCCGACAAGGGACATGCCGCAGGCAACACCGATCATGTTGGCTTCCTGAATACCGCAGTCTACGAACTGCTTCGGAAACTCAGCCTTGATCTCCTTGATGGCAGCCGCACCGAGAAGCGAATTGCCGAGATCGGATTCGATCTGTGTGATCGCAGGATTCTCAGCCATCAGGGCTTTAAGGCACTTGACATATACGGAGGTCATGGTCTCATCCGCAGTGGTTTTATTTGCCAGAATCTTATATGACATGATGGATCCTCCTTTATGCTGTCGGTCTGGATGCTTCG
Organism: Lachnospiraceae bacterium; assembly: GCA_017388745.1. Lineage (GTDB taxonomy): Bacteria > Bacillota > Clostridia > Lachnospirales > Lachnospiraceae > Avilachnospira. The sequence continues at coordinate 5,657 of JAFPHE010000108.1, forward strand.
AGCTCGCGCATGCACTGCTCGGTAAGCTCCGGAGTAAAGTTGACATGGTGGCAGGATTCCGGTTTCGTGAAGGAAACGCCGTATCCTTTGATCGTATTGCAGACGATCACGTGCGGAAGGCCTGTCTTATCCGCCTTGGCTGCATCGACAGCTGTCTTGATCGCTTCAACGTCATGGCCGTCGATCTCAGCAGTATGCCATCCGAAAGCGTGGAATTTATCCACGTAATCACCCATGTCGCAGATGTCTTTGGTAAGTCCGTCAAGCTGTGCCTTGTTATAGTCAACAAAAAGGATCAGATTGTCAAGCTGCTGATGCTTTGCAAAGAGCACAGCTTCCCAGATCTGGCCTTCCTGGGACTCGCCGTCACCGATGATGCAGTAAACGGTACGCGGATTGCCGTCAAGTTTGGAGGCAAGGGCCATGCCGCAGGCAGCGGAAAAGCCCTGACCCAGGGAACCGGTCGTCATTTCGATTCCGGGGACATGCAGACGGTCGCAGTGGCTGGGGAGCTCGGTGCCGCCCCTGTTCAGCGTGTCCAGGCGTTCCATCGGGAAGAAGCCTTTCATCGCGAGAGCAGAGTAGAGGCAGGGGCCTGCATGACCTTTGGAGCAGATCAGGATGTCCCGCTCATCGCTCTTCGGATCTGCGGGATCATATTTCATCTCTGATCCGTACAGCACAGCAACGATCTCGGCGATCGACAGGTTTCCGCCGAGATGGCCGGAGCCGAGGGAGCTCATCTGATAAATGATCTTTTCGCGGATGTCAATGGCGAAATTCTGCAGACGAATCTTTTCTTCTGAATTCATTCGGATACCTCCAGTATCAGTTTAAAGGCGGCCTCAGGCCGCTTTGGACATACTTTAAAAACCGGCACGACTGTTCCGGCTTTTTTATTATACCATAGATCATGCCTTAATCATCTATCAGCTGACAATTTTTGTATCAATTTCAAAAACATGACGGATAATGTTGCAGTGACACAGATACCGTCACATATGCCGGACCATCCGTGTGATCGGTGTAAACATCTGAAACAAAAAAATCTTGGAATATACACTTTGTACAGGTATACTGTTACTGTAATCATTTGATCGGAAAAGGAGTGTTCCGCATGAAAAACGGAATCGTGGTGATCGGCGCAACATTTGTGGATATCAAAGGGTATCCGCTGTCGCAGTATATCCCGGCCGGAAGGAATTCGGGCAGGGTCGTACAGGTACACGGCGGAGTATGCCGCAATATTGCGGAGGATATCGCCAATATCGAGCTGCGCCCGACGCTGATCAGTGTGGTCGACCACAGCGGTCTCAGTACGGACGTCATCGAGAAGCTCAACAAGCACCAGTGCAATACCCGCTATATCCGCAGGACGGAAGACGGACTGGGCACCTGGCTTGCAGTCTTTGACAACAGCGGCGACGTGGTCGCATCGATCTCCAAACGTCCCGACCTTTCTGAGATCGAACGGATCCTCGATGAAGAAGGGGATGAGATATTCAGGGAAGCGGACAGTATCGCTGTCGAATTCGATATCGAAGTCCCGATCCTGAAAAGAGTCCTTGCTCTTGCGGAAAAGTACCATAAAGAAGTCTATGCCCCTGTCTCCAACATGTCCATTGCCGTAGAACGCAGGGATCTCTTAAAACGGATCAGCTGCATCGTATGCAATCTTCAGGAAGCAGGGATCCTGTTTTCGGATAATTATGATGACCTGGAAGTAGCAGAACTGCAGGATATCATTGCACGCAAGATCCAGCTTGCCCAGATCCCGCGCATGGTCGTGACCCTGGGCGCAAAGGGTGCCGTCTACGCGGATCAGAACGGGGAGAGCGGTTTCTGCCCGCCGCGCAAAGTCGACGTCAATGACACGACAGGCTGCGGAGACGCGTTCTTTTCCGGTGTTGCTATAGGTCTCACCTACGGCAAGAGCCTCGGAGAGGCATGCGCGATCGGCACACGTCTGGCAGCCTCCGTCATAGTAACGGACGAAAACGTCTGTCCGCGTTTTCTGCCGGCCGAGTTTGATATTGAGATCTGAGCGGTGACGGTATCTGTTTATTGGATATTGAGATTTACCTTATGAGCATTGCAATCGTAACAGACAGCCACAGCAGCATTACTCCCGAAGAAGCAAGGCGTCTCGGCGTCTACCTGCTTCCCGCGCCGTTTTTCATCGATGGTGTCAGTTATTATGAGAATGTTGACATCGGCAGGGAGGATTTCTTTCAGTTGCTGAAAAACAGCAACAATGTTTCCACATCCCAGTCGTCGCCGTCCGAAGTAATGTCGATTTGGGACGAGGCTCTGAAAGATCACGATGAGATCCTTTATATGCCGATCAGCAGCGGCCTGAGCAGTTCCTGTGCGAACGCAAAGGCACTGGCCGCTGAAGATCCCTATAAAGGCCGCGTATTCGTTGTTGATAACGGCCGTGTCTCAACGCCGATGCACTGCACGATCCTTGACGCTCTCAATATGATCGAAAAAGGGATCAGTGCCTCCGTGATCCGGGATATTCTTGAAAAATACCGCCATGAAGAGATCATCTACCTCGCAGTGGATACGCTGGAGTATCTTCGCCGCGGCGGCCGGATCAGTCAGACGGCGGCTTCCATCGGCAGCATTCTGCAGATCAAGCCGGTGCTGAAGCTTACTACCGGAATACTGACGCCGCACCGCAACTGTCATGGTATGGTACGTGCCAGAAAAATGATGATCGAAGACATCAAAAATGACCTTCAGACTCGTTTTCAGCATGCCTGGGAGACCGGCCGATACTATCTGATGACTGCCACCAGCGCTGATCCTGAGACGACATCAGACTGGATCCGGCAGATAGAAGAGGAGTTCCCGGATATTCCCATCCTGAGCGACTACCTGTCGCTCGGCGTCTGCTGTCACAGCGGACCCGGCGCACTCGGTATCGGTGTATCCGTCATGCCGGATATCGATGATCAAATTGCAGAATGATAAACATTTTTTCAAACGCCGGTCATCCTGTTATAGGGATGACCGTGTTTTTTATTTCTGACAGACTGCAGACAGACAGAGCGAATACAAATTAAAGCAGTGAGTGTATTTAATTGTTAAATTATTCACATTCCAGTGGAAGAGTATATATTTAAGTATTATATGATCGCCGTTTCAGTCAGAATGTTTTAACGATCATCGATATACAACACCGCTGCATTCACAGGCTTTTCCCGCTGATATCATCAAAAAAGTGTTTTCCGGATCCACATGAAGACATATGCAAAGGCCGGGACCAGGCCGGTCCATCTGACAGGCAGATGAACAGAACCTTAACTTGAAGAAATTGTATAATTGTCTGTCAGACGCGATAATCTGATCAGGATACGAATCAGAGTACCTTTCGGGATCTTTCAGCGCGTCTGACAGCATCTGCAAACAATAAAACATACAGCGCCAGGTCTGTCAGCGCGCGTCCAATATGAATGCGGTCCGGACATCTGATAAATAATGATAAAACCGCGTGATGCATTATAGATGAGGAACAGCAAACTTATGGATATAGATGTTTAAAAAGAAACTTCAGATGATCTTGTTATGTGAATGCAGCGAAATAAAACCGTTCGATATAAATCACAGAAAAAGAAAACGCAGGGCCGCTGTCCGGAAAAACCCGTCCACTCCCCTGCGGATCCGTGCTATTTATTCGTTAAACAAGGGTTTCGCGAATAATTATGTCTGTATTCTTTTTCATAGTTTCTCCAATGAATAGATGTCGCCGCGTCGGTGCTTAAGCAGCGGCAGCTGTTCCCGTACCTCGGAAACAAGATCGATATCGATATCTGTCAGCCGGAGTCCTTCCTTTTCATCCATA